>CBDUPU010000085.1:0-8588 GCA_965369185.1 uncultured Rhodospirillales bacterium | reverse complement strand
GGTGACGTCGATCAGGCGCTGTGCTTTGACGGATGCTTTATCGCCGGCGACATACATCCGGCTGGTATCGCCGTACCAGCCATCGAGAATCACGGTCGTGTCGATATTGACGATATCGCCTTTTTGCAGCTTTTTCGGCCCCGGAATGCCGTGGCAAACGACATGGTTGATCGAAGTGCAGATCGATTTGGGAAAGCCTTTGTAGTTTAGCGGTGCAGGAACGGCGTTGTGGTCGAGGATGAAATCATGGCACAGCTTGTCGAGTTTTTCGGTGGTAACGCCCGGTACAACGTGGGGTGTAATGAAGTCCAGAACTTCGGCTGCCAGCCGTCCCGCTTTGCGCATTCCTTCAAAATCTTCTGCGGTGTGAAGTTTGATACCGCTTTCGGAATATTGTGGCTGTGCATTTCCTGTCATACTGTCCTTGCCTATACGCTGGTGAATCTTTATCTATTATGCGTACAATGAATTAACGTTCATATCCGCGGAATGCAACTGAATATAAGAGAATTGGCTCGCAATGGCAAAGTCTGAACTTCCGGATATTTTTTCTGCCGCCCTGTTGATTATCGGTAACGAGATACTTGCAGGCCGAACGCAGGATACAAATACGCCCTGGATCGCAGAGCGTTTGACCGATCGCGGTATTGTGCTGGGCGAAGTGCGCATTATCCCGGATAATGAGGATGATATTATTTTTGCCGTTAACCAGCTGCGCGCAAAATTTGATTACGTCTTTACCACAGGCGGCATCGGCCCGACCCATGACGACATTACGGCGGAGAGTATTGCCAAGGCTTTTGGTGTTGATCTTGTGCGGGATGAGCAGGCTTTCAAGATGCTGGAAGAGCATTACGGGCTGGCGGAGCTGACGCCGCCGCGCGCCAAGATGAGCCTTATCCCTGTCGGTTCTCAGCTTATTCCCAATCCGGTTACGGCGGCACCGGGTTTTATCATTGAAAATGTGCATGTAATGGCGGGTGTGCCGCGGATTATGCAGGCCATGCTCGATCATGTTCTGGGGATGATTCAGGCAGGCAAGCCGATCTTGTCGAACACTGTTGCCTGTTCTTTGCCGGAAAGCACGCTGGCGATGGACCTTGAGGCTTTGCAGGACAAGTATCCTGACCTGCAAATGGGCAGTTATCCGCATTATCGCGGCGGCGTTCTTGGCTTGAGTCTTGTGCTGCGTGGCACGAACAAGGAAAACCTTGAAAATGCTACGGCGGAACTTGTCGAGCTAATCAAAAAATACGGCGACGAGCCGCGGGCGCTTAGTATCCGTTCGACTGGCGAACTGGTTGAATAGTCTGCCGGTTCAAACCCAGATCCCGCTTTAAACCAAGATAATCGAGCATTTGTTGCAAGAATACGGCACGGTCTGCGTTGGTCGGGTTAAAGATAAAGGCCGGGTTGCCGTTATCGTTTGGCAGCAGGCGCCCGTAATCCGGGCTGTCTTCATTTAGTTCGATATGCAGTCTGGCCGGTTCGAACCCTTGCGGGTTCAGGCAGGCGATAATGACTGCCGGGTCATGAAAGCGGAAAACCGGTTCCGGCGCGAAATGTTTGCAATGGGCGATCATCAGCGCCTTTGAGGTCTCGGCAATGGCGCCTGCTGGTTCCAGCGCTTCGATCTCTTCCAGCGTCAGTGCCATTGGCCATGTCGCGTTCATTGGCACAAAACGAATAGGGATGCCGTGATCGAAAATTTCCTGAATGGCTGCCGGGTCGCAGGCGAGGTTAAAGTCCGCGCCCGGTAATTCTTCCCAGAAAGGCGATAATTTTCCGCCCATCATTGTGACGCTTCCCAGCTTGTCTGTCAGCGTTGTGCCGAGGCTTTGCAGCAGGGCGGCAAAATTGGTTGCAGGGCCGGTAATGATGTAATCCAGCTTCTCTACATTATTCAGCGTGTTTTCGACGAAATGGTCGAGGTCGCTAGGGAGTAATGCTTGCGGCGGCTCTGGAAGGTCAATGTTGCACAGGCCGTTTCCGGAAATTTGCTGGCGCGGCAGAACGATGTCGTGGTGCGCCTTATGATCATGCAGCGGCGCGTCCCGTCCTTTATATATGGCGACTTGTTTTTCTGCGTCGGCGAGGCCTAAAACGCGGCGGTTATTTTCGACCACATTGTCCAGAACCGTATTGCCATAGGAGGAGACAAGCGCCTTTAGCGGCAGGCCGCGATTCAGGCATATCCATATCCCCAGCGCGTCATCACGCCCTGTGTCGCAGTCGATAACGAAAGGGTTTAGGCTCATGGTGCTTTCGGTTTGGAAGTGCCGGTTGCTCGGTTATTTACGGTTTTATTATTGTCGTTTCCGGCGGGTGCGCGCAACAGGTTATTGCGTTCATTTTCCATGACCTCGCGCATCGGCGCTTCTTCGCTGGCACCGGTTACGTGGGCGATGGCATCGGCACCTTTGAACCATTTCAGCGGCATTTCCAGCTGGAAGGCGCTTTCAAGCGTCTTGCAGAAGGTAATGTTGGCGTCCAGTACATGTTTTTTGAACTGATCCACTTTTGATGGTTTGATTTTAAAGCGCTCTGCCACGTCCATGAAAATGCCGGGCAGGCGGGTTGTCTTGTTATCGACTTCAACAACAAAGCCATCAAGCATCAGATCGCGCGGCGTGACAACATCGACCAGATTTTCTTCATAATCGATGACGACGGCCAGCGGAATGGTTTTGCCGCCTTGTTTGATGAGTGCGCGTTCTTCTTCGGGGGCGCAGCAGAAGCAGGAAGAGATAGCAGCCAGCTCGGCAACGTCAAAGAAGTCCTGATCTTCCAGAAGGTCGATCACCCAGTTCAGCATTTTTGCGTGACGGACATTGTCTTCCAGAAATACGACGGGGATTTTGCGTCCGCCATGTTGCTGGGAAAGCTTTTCAAGCTGTGCCTTTGCGTTGGTAATCTGGTCGTCCAGCGAGTGCATGCCGGGGCGGCCGGTATAGCCGAAGTGGCTTTTGCCGTCATGGCTGAACAGGCGGGAAAAGCCGATATCTGCCCATGGTTCGCTCTGTTTTACGATCATGTCATCAAGAGAAATAAACATGGTTGGAAGCGACGGGTCGTGATTTGGGTCTTGTGCCAGTAAGGCTTCCGCTTTTTTGATCGCCCGTTCTGTCAGCGCATGGGCATTATAAAAATGTACATGCAGGGACTTATCTTCGGGTTCTTTAAGATTGTATTTCGCGTAATCAAGGCATTCTGAATTTGCTGTCAGGATATCGTGTCCCCAAACCTGATAGGCTCCGTGCGTGATCTGGGTGACATAGTTTTCCAGATTTTCCTGTGCATTCAGCGGGTGGTTCGGCGTGCTGCGGATATGCTCTACAATTTCGTCTTTCAGCTTGGCTGTCGAGAAGGCAGCATCCGTGCGGATCACAAAGGTCAGGCCGTGATCGGGCACCGGAGAGCGGTCGCGCGCGCGCTCGTTAAAGGCGAATGAAGGGGATTGGGGTTTGGGTGTTTTATTCATCATGAAATACACTCTTCTTTGTTTCTTCATCAAGAACCACTCTTTTTGTTTTTGTCCCTGTGCCGGGAGTTATAGTCGTTTGCCAACGGAGAGTCAAAAGATCTGCTCCAACATGTTGTTGTGCAACGTTTATCGTTGCAAAGCCTTGGGTTCGCCGGGCCTCTTTAAGTTATTGTCGTTCGTATGCCGAGCCGGTTTGTAATCAAAATATTCCTTGTCGGTGCTGCGCAGCATCGTAATGTTTGCGCGGGCCTTTGCCTTGATTTTTGCATCTGCGTTTTCACCGTAAGTCTGCATAGCGATCTCTTTTAACTCCTGAAAACGGTCTGGATACCGGTCTTTGTGCCCTTGAAAAAGTTCCGGGGCGGGGCTTTCTATCAAATCCTCTTCGACCAGATAGACTTTATCCGGCATGAAATCAGCGTGCAGATTGAATGACGAGTTCAGGTATTTATATGTGTTGCGATTGCTGTAGATTTGCACGAGCAGGCAGCTCTCTCGCCCAAGATGCCCGGTCATTGCGCCGTCGTAATTTAGGTGGCCGCTGCCGTAGATGACTGCAGTTTTTTCGTTTCCGGTTTGCGCTTTAATGTAGTCCGTAACTTCTCTGTCGCCCAAAAATATTCTTTCGGTCAGTGAGGGGACAAGGCTGGGGCGCCATTGTATGGAATCAACTGCGTGTACTGTTAGGGCAGCCTGCGTGAAGCCAAGAAGCCTGTCTCCCCAAAAGTCGTTTTTACCGCTGATGACGTGGTTCTGTATATCCCGCAACTTTTTTTCTGCAAGGCTCGGGGTGATGCTCTTTTGGTCGAGTTGTCGTTTGATAAGTTCGATCATGTCCTGACGGCGGCGGCATGCGGTGCTGTCGCCCGCAATTTCAACCTGTTTCGCCCAAAGCTCCTGATCGGCCATCATGTTTTGCCAGAAATTTCGCTCGGCTGTCGCCAGATCTTTGGGTGGTGCTGTGTGCTTGTTAAGCGCCGCACGATAAGCCGCGATATTCTCCGCACGGATGATTTCTCTGGGCGCTTCAAGGCAGACCGCATGGATGGAGGCGTGTTTGATCAGGGCGGCCATCAATGGGCTAAACAAAAAGTCCTGAAGGTATTTGTCTTCATGATGGGTGTCGCCAAGCAGCAGGTACTGTTTGCCCGGTGCGGCCATTTGTTCTTTGACGTAGGCAAACAGGGCAGGATGCTTCGCAGCGTAGCCCTGAATATCCAGATTATTGAATTCCTGCCGCAGTCCCATTTTTACAAACCTCAACGCCGTATGCGCCTTGTTCATGCCAAGTTAAACAGCAGCATACTCTTGTGTTATGAAAAATGCAAATTTGTTTGGGTCAGAATGAGGGAGGGGAAGGTGAATGTAATTACTAAAAAGTCGAATGTTGCGGAAAATTGCGGCTGGCTGTTTCTTCTGGCGGCTATATAGCGGCTTTATATAAGTGCATCAAATTAAGTGGTGGCCCCACCCGGAGTCGAACCGGGACGTCCGAAGACTCACGATTTTAAGTCGTGTGCGTCTACCAATTCCGCCATGGGGCCTCCATGATGTATGACAGCGCGCGGTTAAAATAACCAAGTTCTGTTAAGGGTGCAATCTCTGATCTGCGGAGTTTGTGAGGATGTCCGCAATATCTTGAAGGACGGCGCGGCCACGGTCTGTCAGGTGAAGCTCTTTGCGGCGGCGTTCTTTGGCTGAAACGGTGACGTGAACAAGTTCGTAGGCCGTGCCCCGCTGGCGCTGGCGTGACAGGGCGCCGACAATGCGGGAGATGGTGGATAGCGGCATACCGGTTTTCGTGGAGAGCTCGGTCAGGGACAAGCCTTCATTAATCGCGATTTCGCCAAGACATATGGCGTATTGCAACGGGAATTCCGGGTCAATCTTCTGCAGGCTGCGCAGCAGGACTAGGAAAACGCTGAGTTGCTGGTTCATGGCATTTGGTATCCGTTTTATTGATCGTACGGTGTCCCGGCGTGTAAATAAGGCGACAGTACGGCAGGTCGAATACGGACTCGCCGTGATGGCTTTCTTTTACGAACAAGGGCGTTGGGCCTAGCGTCCGTGCGCACTCAATATAAAGCGCGCACAGGCACCGTAGCCTGAAATAAATCGTCATTTGTTTTCCCCACACACAATATGATCTCTTTATGCAACAAATGGTTGTGTCTGGTCAAGGTAATTCGCCTTTTCTCAGGCGCGTAGCCATGTTGCCGCCCATATATTGTTTTTCCATCAGCGAACGAAGCAGCGCTTCATGCTGGCGAAAGAATGTAAAAATATGGCTACTGTCCGGTCGCCCCGGAGGGATGTTGTCATTGGTGGTGCTGTACCATTCCTTGCAGGTGCGGACGGTGTTGCCGATTTAAAGATGATCGTCCATCAGGATAACCGGCATTGTGAGACCATTAATGGCAAGCGGCGGACGAGAAAAGGTACAGATTGTTCCGTTCGAGGTGCGGTAAGTGCATTTTGTAAGGCTTTCAGTGTCGATAAAGTTGAGACTGAAGGCTGAGAAAGACGAAAATTCCGTATTTTGAAGCCGGCATCCGGCAATATCGGTGCCGCCGAACAGGCTGTCTTCAAAATTGCAGTTGTCCAGCGTAGAAAAGCACAGGCAGGCGCCGTGCAGTGTCGCGTTTTTAATCGAGGAGCCCGTCAGGTCTGCTTCTGACAAATTGGCGCCGGTCAGGTTGGCGTGATCCAAAAGGGCGTGGCGCATGATAACATCATCCAGGGCAGCGTGGGAAAGGTTGGCGTGGCGCAGATCGACATAGTCAAGGCGCACGCCTTCCGTAGCGGCCTGTTCGACACAGGCGCGGGCGGTTGCGAAATTCCCCTGATAAAGAATGTCCCCCGTTCGGTAACTGGTTAGCTGTAAATGCGGCATTGTTATTATACTCCTTATTTCGGACTTGTGTCCGTCTTGTCCTTTGGTTGATTATGTATTCTATCAAAGCAACTAATAGTTGATATATTGCAACTATTGTCAAGAAAAAACTTGCAACTTTTTGGTGTGCGTATTGAAAAATAATCCGGTATGCCAAGCGGTTAATTGCCGTTAGGGGAAAGTTGCTCTACATATTTAGCGTATGAGTGGGAACCAGAAGATAACATCGTTACAGCGTGGCGCGGAGTTAATCCGGCGCTACGTTAAAACGCTGCCTGATACGCCGGGTGTTTACCGTATGCTCGGCAAGGACGGGGCGGTGCTCTATGTCGGCAAGGCGCGCTCGCTGAAAAAGCGTGTGATTTCCTATGCGCGGGTTGAAGCGCTGCCGGTGCGTTTGCAGCGGATGGTCGCCGAAACGCAGGAAATGGTGTTTATCAATACCCACACCGAGGTTGAGGCGCTGTTGCTGGAATCCAACCTGATTAAAAAGCTCAAGCCGCGTTACAACGTGCTGATGCGCGATGATAAATCGTTTCCCTATATTCTGATTACCGGCGACCATGATTTCCCGACACTGATCAAGCATCGCGGGCCGCAAAAGCGTAAAGGCCATTATTATGGCCCGTTTGCCAGTGGCGCCGCCGTCAATAATACTGTTTTGACCTTGCAGAAGGCCTTTATGCTGCGTAATTGCAGCGACAATATGTTCGCCCAGCGGACGCGGCCATGTCTGCAATATCATATCAAGCGCTGCACCGCGCCTTGTGTCGGGTATGTCAGCAAGGCGGAGTATGCGAAGCAGGTCAAGGAAGCGCGCGATTTTCTTTCCGGGAAGAGCCGCGAGGTGCAGGAGCATTTTGCCGAAGCGATGCAAAAAGCGAGCGAAGCGCAAAATTACGAAACTGCCGCCAAATATCGCGATCGTATTCGTGCGCTGACGGCCATTCAGGCGCGGCAGGATATTAATATTAAAAATCTCGGTGATGCCGATGTGATCGGGCTTTACAAAAAGGGCGGCAAGACCTGTATCCAGGTGTTCTTTTTCCGTGGCGGGCAGAATTTCGGCAACCGCGCCTATTTTCCGCGCCACGCTGCCGAAGACAGCGAAGAGGGCATTTTCGGCGCGTTCATGGCGCAGTTTTACGAGAACAAGCCGATCCCGCGCGAGATCATTGTCAGTCATATGCCGGAGGAAAAAGCACTGCTTGAGGAAGCGTTCGCCAGCCGTAAGGGCAGCCTTCATAAAGTTACGATCAATAAGCCTAAGGGCGGTGCGCGGGCGCGGCTGGTTGAATTTGCCGTAAACAACGCACGCGATGCGCTGGAACGGGAGGTGCTGAAGCTTGCCGGGGAAAAAGCGTTGCTGGAACAGGTTGCGGCGCTGTTCGGGCTGGATGAGGCGCCTAAACGGATCGAGGTTTATGATAACAGCCATATTTCCGGCACGAATATGGTCGGGGCGATGATTGTTGCCGGGCCGGAAGGGTTTCGCAAAAACGCCTATCGCAAGTTCAATATCAGGCAGGCGGCGGAGTCTGATGATTACGGGATGATGCGCGAGGTGATGGAGCGGCGCTTTGGCCGGGCGCTGAAGGAGGATGCCCGAAAATCCGCGGGGCCGGGAACGGAAGACTGGCCGGATGTTATCCTGATTGATGGTGGCAAGGGGCAGCTCGGCGTGGTGATGGAGGTACTGGAAGAGCTGGGGATCAGCAATGATCTTGCCGTTGTCTCGATTGCCAAAGGGCCAGACCGTAATGCCGGGCGGGAGAAGTTCTTTATGCCGGGGCGCGATATGTTCCAGTTACCGGAGAATGATCAGGCGCTACATTACTTGCAGCGGCTGCGCGATGAAGCACACCGTTTCGCCATTGGCGCGCACAGAACGCGTCGAACGAGAGATATCTCACGCTCTCCGCTCGATGAAATTGCCGGGATCGGGGCCAAGCGTAAAAAAGCGCTGCTGCACCACTTTGGCTCTGCCGAGCAGGTTTCCCGCGCCGGCCTTAAAGATCTCGAACTTGTTGAGGGAATCTCAAAGGCCGTTGCGGAAAAAATCTATTATCATTTTCATGAAAAGTAGTTGGCAGGCTTAACGGTATGTCGTTTGCGTCTTCATGATGTAGTTGGGCTCGATATTCTGAACCAGCCCGGTATTGATGATCTTTTTCATGAAGGCTTTGCAATCCGCGTCCGGGTTAAACGGCG
>CBDUPU010000084.1:0-8791 GCA_965369185.1 uncultured Rhodospirillales bacterium | reverse complement strand
AAGGCCAAAGGCGACATTTTCCCATACGGACAGTGAATCGAACAAAGCGCCGCCCTGAAACAACATCCCGAATTTGCGCATCATCCGGTCACGCTCTTTTGGCCCCAGCCCGACCGTTTCCTGCCCGTCAACCTTGATCGAGCCTTCATCGGGGGTAACGATTCCAAGAACGCTTTTCAGCATCACCGATTTGCCGGTGCCCGATCCGCCGATAACGACCAGCGAACGGCCTTTACCGACCTTGAGATCGACACCGCGCAGGACTTTATTGCTGCCGAAAGTTTTTTTTACGCCGGACAGTTCCAGCTTGGCATCTGATGCGCTCATGAGAAGAAAACCTGTGTCAGGATATAGTTGAAGATCAGGATCAGGATCGAGGAGGACACAACGGCATAGGTCGTTGCTGCGCCAACGCCTTGCGCCCCGCGCTTGGAGTTAAAGCCGTGATAGCAGCCCATGACGGCGACGATAAAGCCGAAAACGGCGGCCTTGACGAGACCGGAGATCACATCGATACGCTCAAGAATGTCCCATGTCTGGTTAAGGTAGCTGCCGGGCGAAAAGCCGAGATTGTAAATACTGACCGCATAGCCGCCAAACACCCCGATAATATCGCCGATCAGCACCAGAACCGGAAGCATCAGCGTTCCGGCGATAATGCGCGGCGCAATCAGGTATTTAAAAGGATTGACCGACAGCGTCGTTAGCGCGTCAATTTGCTCCGTTACCCGCATCGTGCCGATTTCTGCGGCGATCGAGGCGCCGACGCGGCCCGCGACCATAAGGCCGGCCAGCACCGGTGCCAGTTCGCGCGTCATCGACAGCACGACAACGGCGGAAACGGCGCTTTCAGCGTTAAAACGGGTAAAACCGGTATAGCTTTGCAGCGCCAGCACCATGCCGGTAAACAGCGCCGTCATGCCAACGACGGGAAGCGAGTAATAGCCAATATCAATGATCTGGCGGAAAATCAGCCGCGGAAAGAATGGCGGCAGGAAGACATGCATCACGGATCTTGTGATAAACAAGCTCAAGGCGCCGATCGTTTGAAACAGATGCATGATCGTGTGCCCGATCGCAGCGCAGGCATCCAGCCCGTAATCGAGAACGGTTTTAGCGTTTTCAACCGGCGTATGATGATGTTCTTTGGTTTCCGCGTCCATCTGGTATAGGCTCTTAAAGATTAAACAACTCTGGCACGGTAGAGTATTTTTGACCAAGACTCAAAAACAAATTACGCAGGCTGACCTTGTCGCCATGGATAGTTTCGCCGCCAGCCACCGGCTGCGCATCGATCTTGTTTACGCAAACGCAGCCCATCCGGAAAATATCTTTAAAACAGCGATCTATCGCCCCGGCGCGAAGCTGTGGCTGCATAAGGAGTTTGCCGAGATTGTTCTGGGCGCCGCTGAAATTTGCTACCGGCGCTGGGGCGGCGTTTTTGTGCTGAAGGACGGGCTGCGTACCACCGACGCGCAGCAGGCCATGCAGGAAACCGACATCGTCAAGGCCAACCCGCAATGGTGCGCTGACGGTCCCGCGCGCCTTTTGTCCCCGCCAGGGCGCGGCGGTCATCCGCGCGGCATGGCGGTCGATGTGACGGTCGAGGATGAAGATGGCACGCCATGGGACATGGGCACGGCCTTTGATCATTTGACCTCCGACCTCGCCGATAATCCGGCGGCGCGGAATTATAAGAACCTGCCGGAAAAGGTGCTGGAAAACCGCAGGCGGCTCGAACAGGCTTTTACTGAAGCCGCGCAGCAATTGGGGCGTGAGGTCTTGCCGCTACCGGCGGAATGGTGGGATTTCCGTTTTCTTGCCGCCTATAGCGAGCAGTTCGCGCCGCTTTCGGATAAAGACCTGCCGCCCGCCATGCGCATGACCTGAAAAAGTCTAGAGGTAAGTCCGGTGATAGCGGCTACCGAGATCGGTGAGGATCTCATAACCGATTGTACCGGCATCGGCGGCAAGTGTGTCCGCGTCCTGATGCGGGCCGATGACTTCCATGATTTCACCGGCCTGCGGCCCGTCCGCAATATCACTGACATCGACAATGACAGTATCCATTGATACCCGCCCTCTGATCAGGCAGGGGGCGCCGTTATAATATAGTTTCCCGCGATTGGTCAGGCTGCGTAAAAACCCGTCAGCATAGCCGAGCGCCACGGTCGCCGTGCGGCTGTCTTTATCAAAACGGTACGTTTCGCCATAACCTGCGCTATCGCCTTTTTTGACGTTGCGCACTTGTAAAACCCTTGCATACAGGCTCACTACCGGGCGCATCGGGTTGGTCTGACCGGGGACCGGATTCAGGCCGTAAAGCGCCATGCCGGGACGAACCTGATCAAGGTGAAAACGGGGCGAACGGAAGATACCGGAGGAATTGGCAAGAGATTTTCTGGCCCATGGCAGTGCCGCTTTGGTTACTTCGTCAAATCGCGCGGCCTGCGCTTCAGAAAGCGGTCTGTCCGGTTCATCGGCGCTGGCAAAATGGCTCATGGAATAAAGAATGTGCAGCCCGTCGGTCAGTTGCTGGATTTCAGCCAGCAGCGCCGCTTCATCGGCGCCGAGGCCGAGCCGGTTCATGGCCGTGTCAAAATGCACGATGGCCGGCAAGGAAATGCCGTGCTGTGCCGCCAGTGCCTGCCAGCGCGTGATTTCTTCCAGAGAATTGAGCACGGGAATAATGGCTTCATGGATGTAATCTGCTTCGCCGCCATGAAACAGCCCGCCGAAAACAGCGACCGGTTTTTCTGTCAGCTTGCGTATCTGCAGCGCTTCTTCCAGCGTCGCCACGTAATAAAAAGGGCAAGTGGCATTTTCCAGTGTCGCGACAATTTGATTAACGCCCAGCCCGTAAGCGTTGGCCTTGATCACGCCGGCAACCGAGCAGGACTCGCCGACCTTGTTGCAGAAAATTCGGTAGTTTTCCGCCAGCGCCGCGCGGTCGATCATCAGCCATGCCGATGCTTTCGGGTTGGCCTGTATAGAGCGCGATATAACGTTATCAGTGACCATCGTGAACGATGTCGAGATCGGAGAAGCGGGTGACGTTCGGGTCGAAGTAGGTTTCGACCGTACCGATCGGACCGTGACGCTGTTTGGAAACGATGACTTCAGCCTTGTTATGGGCGCGGTCCATCTTTTCCTGCCACTGCGCGAACTTGTCGGCTTCTTCCATGTCGGGCTGGCTCCGCGACAGGTAATATTCTTCGCGGTAAATAAACATAACAACGTCGGCATCCTGCTCGATCGATCCTGATTCCCGCAGGTCAGAAAGCATCGGCCGCTTGTCTTCCCGCTGCTCGACCGCCCGTGAAAGCTGGGACAGCGCCATGACCGGGATGTTCAGTTCCTTGGCGATAGCCTTCAGGCCCCGCGTAATTTCGGAGATTTCAAGCACCCGGTTTTCCGAGCTTTGCCGTGAGCCGGAACCGCGCAGTAGCTGAAGGTAATCGACGACGATCATCCCCAGCCCGTACTGGCGCTTGAGGCGGCGCGCACGGGTACGTACAGCCGAAATTGAAAGCGCCGGCGTGTCGTCGATATAAAGCGGAATTTGAGCAAGCTTCTGGCTGGCCTCGACAAAGCGGCGGAACTCGTGTTCCTGAATGTTGCCCTTACGAATCGCATCCCCGGAAATGCCGGATTCATCGGCAATAATCCTGGTCGCGAGCTGGTCGGACGACATTTCGAGCGAGAAGAACCCGACAATCGCGCCTTCTTTGCCGCCAGACTGGGCGTAAGCCTTGGCGGAGTTAAAGGCGATATTGACGGCGAGCGAGGTTTTACCCATCGACGGACGCGCCGCAAGGATTAGAAGGTCGGACGGGTGCAGCCCGCCCAGCTTGTTATCGAGGTCACGCAGGCCGGTTGTCGCGCCGGTCACGTGGCCTTGTGTCTGATAGGCCTTTTCGGCGATCTGGATCGCGGTCAGAACCGAATCTTTCAGCGTGACAAAGCCGCCCTTCATGTCGCCGGTTTCGGCCAGATTGAACAGCTTGCCTTCCGCCGAAGTGATGACGTCGTTCGCGTCCTTGTCCAGCGTATGGGAAAAGCAGTCATTTACGACGTCTTCGCCAAAAGAGATCAGTTCGCGGCGCAGATACAAATCATAAATGGTACGGGCATAGTCGCCGGTATTGATAACGTTAACAACGCTGGCAGCCAGATCGGCGAGATATTCGGCGCCGCCGACATGGGAAAGGTCTTCGTCGGTCTCGAAATAACTTTTAAGCGTCACCGGGCTTGCCGTCTGGCCACGGTCGATCAGCTTGGCGATCGCCTGGTAAATGCGCTGGTGCGCGGGCAGGAAGAAATGTTCTGCCTTCAAAAAGTCGCCCATACGCTCAACCGCGCGGTTGTCAACAAGCAGCGCGCCGAGCAAACCCTGCTCGGCCTCGATATTATGCGGCAGGATGCGGTATTGCTTGCCGACCTCATCCGGTTGCGATTGCTCTCTTGCCGGTGCGACCGACTCTCTGACTTTTGTATCTGTAACCATGGCTGGAGATTAGCCCCTGTCCTTTGAATAAGGAAGCGTCTTGGCGTGCGACCCCTGTGGATAACGGGGAGAACTGGCCTATCAAATGGAACTATATAGGAAATAAAAAATCAGACAAAAAAAGGCGGCTATGGTCAGCCGCCTTTTTCAAAAATTTTGTGCCGGAAAAATCAGGCTTCTGTTTCTTCCGCTTCGCCTTCTTCAGCTTCGGCCTTTTCTGCTTCAGCAGCAGCTGCGGCTGCTTTTTTGGCAGCGCGCTCTTCGGCTTTGGCTTGTTCTTCGGCTTCACGCTCTGCGCGCTCTGCGTCGCGTTGCTGTTCAGCTTCCAAAGCGCCTTCTTCCAGCATGTCCTTCTTAGAGGTCAGCTCGTCGAGTTCGACTTCAGCTTTTGCTTTTACTTCAGCAGCGCTTTCTTCCTGACCGGCGATCAGTGCTTTACCGGCTTTTTCCTGCAGTTTCGCTTCGTCCGCGGAACGGGCAACGTTGACGGTAACTTCAACTTTGACTTCCGGGTGCATTGCGATGGTTACAGGGAACAGGCCGATGGTTTTGAACGCATCGTGGATCGTGACCATCGAGCGGGCGATTTTTAGACCGCTTTTCTCGGAAACTGCTTCTGCGATGTCGCGTGCCGCAACCGAACCGTAAAGCTGGCCGGATTCAGAAGCGTGACGGATAATCGCCACTTTAAGGCCTTCCAGCTTGGTAGCCTCTTTTTCCGCTTCCTTACGCTTGGTTTCGTTCTGCTTTTCGATTTCCTTCTTCTGGGCTTCGAAATAAGCGATATTGTCATCCGTCGCACGCAGGGCTTTGCTCTGCGGGATCAGGAAGTTGCGTGCATAGCCCGGCTTGACGTTGACGATTTCGCCAAGGTCGCCCAGATTATCGACGCGTTCCAGTAGAATAACTTGCATAGGCATTGTCTAGATCCTTCCTTAGCGCACGTTGTCCCATTCCTGACGGACATAAGGCAGCAGAGCCATGTAGCGGGCCCGCTTGATTGCCTTGGACAGTTCCCGTTGTTTTTTCATGGAAACCGCCGTAATCCGGCTCGGAACGATTTTGCCACGCTCGGACACGTAGCGGCTTAGCAGTTTAACGTCTTTCCAGTCGATGACCGGCGCGTTCGGCCCGGTGAAAGGGCAGGTTTTCTTGCGCTTGAAAAACGGACGTTTAACAGTAGGGGTATCTGCAGCACTCATTATGCGGCCTCCTTCTTATCTTCGCGGTCACGACGACGATCGTCACGATCACCAGTGTCTTTATCCATGATCGGCGATGCTTCGGTTGAAAGCTCGTCGCGGCGTACGCTCATATAACGCAGCACGTCGTCGGACAGGCGCATCTGGCGCTCCATCTCGAGCAGGGCTTCTGGCGCAGTGTCTGATTCGATCAGGACATAGTGGCCTTTACGGTTTTTCTTGATGCGGTAAGCAAGGTTGCGCATACCCCAGTCTTCGATTTTGTGGATTTTTCCGCCGCCATCTTTAATGATTTTAGCGTAGCTCTCGGTCAGGTCCTTGACCTGTGCGTCCGACAGCTCTTGCCGTGCGATCAGCACGGTTTCGTAATAAGGCATATCGTTCTCCTCTCGGTTTTGCCTTTTACGCCGTGCCGAAGCCCGGCGCAAAACAAAGCTGACAATCACTTACATGCCAGCGAGGTTGTTGAAGTGCGCTATTTATACGGATTTTAAGGGCTAACGCAACAAAATTATTCGAAAAACTCGTTGCTGTTGGCGTTCGCGCGCACATAGCTGTTCATGAAAACCGACCAGTAGGTGCGCTGAGATTTCAGCGATTGCTGTTTTTTCAGGGCGCGGCGCAGCATGGTTGCCAGTTCGGCGCGGCGCAGTTCGGAATTTTGCAGGGCGCTGCGATACAAATTGCCTTTTTTTGACGCCTTGGCCGTATCGGCGTTTTTGGCGCTGTTCAGTGTCAGGCTGAGCGCGGTGCCGGTTTGCATGTGAAGCTGTACGCGCTTGTTCATAATAGAGCAGTTCATGGTTAAATTTCCTCCAAGCATTATTATTGTTTTTGTTGTTCTTTTTTACTCTTCTGCACGCCCGGATCCGAGCGAACGCGCAGGGCGCTGTAAGCCTTGCTGGACGCGGTGGTCAGGGCATAAATTTCTATCAAGATGGAGGGCATAATAGCATAAAAATTGTGGGATCACAAAGTTTCTCGTACATGACCTGAAAAATGGTTCATCCACAGAAGTTAGGTCGCAAAAATATGCCTGCGATCTTGACATCAGGGGATCATCGGTGGTCAATCAAGCAACAGTTTGACATGAGTAAGGTAAGATTATGACACGTGCATTTATTTTTCCGGGCCAGGGCTCGCAATTTGTCGGTATGGGCAAGGACCTTGCCGAGAGTTTCGTTGAAGCGCGCGAAGTGTTCGAAGAGATTGACGACGCGCTGGGCCAGAAGCTCAGCCACCTGATGTTTGAAGGTCCGGATAGCGAATTGAACCTGACTGAAAATACCCAGCCTGCTTTGATGGCCGTATCAATGGCGGTCGTGCGTATTCTCACCCGTCAGGGCGGTATCCGTCTGGAACAGGTCTGTGATTATGTTGCAGGCCATTCGCTCGGTGAATATTCGGCGCTGACCGCTGCCGGCGCGCTCGAAATCGCAGACACGGCGAAGTTGCTCAAGCTGCGCGGTCAGGCGATGCAGGCGGCCGTTCCGGTCGGTATCGGCGCAATGGCCGCTATTCTCGGCCTGGATTTTGAAGATGTTAAGGCAATCGCCGCACAGGTTTCCGGCGATGAAGTCTGCCAGGCCGCCAACGACAATTCTACTGGGCAGGTCGTAGTGTCCGGTCATAAAGGCGCGGTCGAGGCTGCCGTGGCGCTGGCAACAGAGCGCGGCGCCAAAAAAGCCGTCACCCTGCCGGTCAGCGCGCCGTTCCATTGCACTTTGATGGCCCCGGCGGCGCAGCGCATGGCGCAGGCGCTGGCTGATACAGATATCCGCCCGCCTTTTGTGCCGGTTGTCGCCAATGTTACGGCAAAGGCCGTCACCGAACCGTCGGAGATCCGCTCTTTGCTGGTTGACCAGATTACCGGCGTTGTCCGCTGGCGCGAATCCGTGATCTGGATGAAAGAGCAGGGCGTGAGCGAAATGGTAGAGCTTGGTGCCGGTAAGGTGCTTTCCGGCCTTGTGCGTCGTATCGATCGCGAGATCGAAGCCTCTTCTGTCGGCGCGCCGGAGCAGATTGAAGCTTTGTTCGAAAAGCTAAAATAACGCATAAGAAAAACAGAATTTTCAGGAATTTAAGGAGTATAAAACCATGTTTGATCTGACGGGAAAAACCGCGCTTGTAACCGGCGCGACCGGGGGCATTGGCGGCGCGATTGCCAAGGCGTTGCATGCAGCCGGCGCCACGGTCGGGCTGTCTGGCCGTAACGAAGAAAAGCTGAACGCGCTTGCTGCAGAACTTGGCGACCGCGCCCATGTCCTGCCTGCCGACTTGTCGGGCGCCGCAGGCGTTGATGCGCTGGTCAAGGCCGCGACCGAAGCAATGGAGCGGATTGATATTCTCGTCAATAATGCCGGTCTGACCCGCGATAACCTTTCCATGCGTATGAAGGACGAAGAATGGCAGCAGGTCATTGATGTTAACCTGACCGCGCCGTTCCGTCTGGCCCGCGCCGTTCAGCGCGGCATGATGAAAAACCGCTGGGGCCGTATCATCAATATTTCCTCGATTGTCGGCACGACCGGTAATCCGGGGCAGGCCAATTACTGCGCTTCCAAGGCCGGCATGACCGGCTGGACAAAAGCGATGGCTTCCGAGGTTGCCAGCCGCGGCATCACAATTAATTGTATTGCGCCGGGCTTTATCGCGACCGCAATGACCGATGCCCTGAACGATGACCAGAAGGAAAAGATCAATGCGACCATCCCGATGGGCCGCATGGGAACTTCCGAAGACATCGCAGCTGCCGCGCTTTATCTGGCCGCTGACGAAGCCGCTTATATGACGGGCCAGACTTTGCACGTCAATGGCGGCATGGCGATGATCTAGGTTCGGGGTTCATTCGTTTCGCCTATCCTGCGCCGCCACAAAGAAAAGAGATTATTTTATTAGCCCTTTGTGGTTGTTTGTAAAACGAACAAACAAATTTCACATTAAATGTGAAAGAAATTGACGGCTATGCCCTTTTTATATTATGTAAATGAGTATGGTTAGTTTTATCGAAAGCGCGGAAAAACGTTATGGCCGGGAGGCGCGTCAGCGGCTTAAGCGGATTTTTTCAGCGGCCGGCTTGCCC
>CBDUPU010000083.1:0-8817 GCA_965369185.1 uncultured Rhodospirillales bacterium | reverse complement strand
TGTCCGCGACCTCCTGCACCAGCTTGTTTTCCGCCCGGCCAAACGGGAACGATGCAACGGCGCTTATGACAGGAACCAGCGCTCCGACATATTGAATACTGACCTGACCCTCATCAGCAGGCACCGCGCCGGGAGCCATATTTTCAAGCCGCATCGTATTATCAGCGGCCGGGGCAAAGTTATCAGAAAAAGTCAGCACCGCTTCCAGCGCCTTGATCATACGCTTTATATCGCCATCGCCCGGCACTCTGGCTGTGGCACGATATTGCGCGGCAATTAAAGGCCCCGCCATGGCGGCAAGAGCCAGCCGCACGGAATCACCGTCCGCGTCCTTAATATCCATGCTGCCGGCCAGACCGATGCTGATCTGCACAGTTTTTCCCAGCAGCTCGGCAACACGCTCGGCTTCATGTTTTTGGCCGTTACCGGCCTGCTCTTGCGAAAGCGCCACTTCGCTAACCGCCCTTAACAGGGGGGCACCGAGCTTTTCAAGAAGCTGAATCTGGAAGGCGGATCGTTGCGTCACTTTACTTTATCTTCATTCCGGTGTTTCAAATATTATTCATATATAGAACCGACCGGTGCGGCGACACAAGAAGAAGATGCATTCTTGCCCCGCGGCGTCCGGCCGGATAAAAGCCGTTAGCGAAGATCGGCAAGAATTTGCTTCGGATCCTGGGCGCGGCCCTGAATGATCTTCACATCACCCGCCTTGTTACGATAGACGGTAAACGGCGTAACCTTAACTTTCCATGACTGCATGATCGCCAGATTATGCTGTACACCTTGCTGGTTAATGCCCGGCGTCACCGGCAATGCGGTTTTGTCACCGTCAAGATGTTTGTACCAGCGCTGCTTGGGCTCCGGCACTGCCAGAAGGAAAGCCGCCTGCGCCCTTGTCTCTTCACGGAAGCCGACCGGGATCGCCCGGACCTGCAGCAGGCCGTTATCAATGTAATCACGGCGCAGATCTTCCATGAAAGCATGGCAATGCGGGCATTGCGGGTCAATAAACGTATAAATGGCCGGGGCGTCGGGATTACCGAGAGAAATCCAGTTGCTTGCCTCAATATCGGACAGAAGCTGCTCTGCAGGGGTTTTAAACTCGCGTTTTTTTGCCGCATCCGTCGCAGCCGAGACAGTGCTGCCGCCTGCGGCAACAGTTTCACCAGTAAACAAGTCAAGCGGATCGGCACCGCTGCTTTGCTGCAACTTCTGGACCTGTTCGATCGTTACCGGCTTGGCGCCCTTGTCAAACAGCAGACCGGTGAGAAAATACTCGCCGTCGGCGGTCACATAAAAATATTGCTCCTGACCGCCCTTGATCGCGATCCAGCCATCAAGCCCACCACGATGGCCGAGATAACGCATCTGGGCGCCGCCCTGAACGAGATTTTCCAGCGGTTTTGGCAGCGGCGGCTCTTTCTGGGCAAAGGCGGTGTGAGCCTGCAACAGGACAAAGGCCGCGCACAGGCCCGCCCGTAGAATATTTCTGCCAAAACGATTCATTATGATTACCCCTCTACTTTCAGACAAAAGACATAGTAGTTATTTTAACCCGGGCGAGAAAGCGTTTTCAAAGAAACAATATTAAAACCGCGGTATAGCCATAAAGGCGGCGGCTGGAAATTTCGCCGTTCGCATAAAAACCGGCTAGCGGCACATCACCGATAATCTCTCGCACCAGTGCCATCTCGCCGCCAGGCCCGTCTCCGAAATCAGACATTGTGCGGGCGACACAGGAAATATAGAGCGCCCCCTTGGGGTCGAAAACCCCGCGTTCGCTTTCTACTCTTTTGCGCAAGGAAATCAGCGACCGGGTTAAATCCACCCGCACCGTATTATTGTCACGATGGACAAACATCATCTGGTCGCCGTTCTCGACATGGTGCGCAGCAGCGACCCAGCCCTTGTCTGGATCAAGGCCAAGAATATTGCGGACGAGATAGTCCTGCTGATCACTGCCCGGCACAGGAAATGCAACATGAACCTCGCCGCGGAAAAGATCATCATCATTATCCCCGTCACCAAAGTTACTGCCGAGAGATTCAACAAGAGGGTCAAAGTCGGGCATGACGTCTTCACCATCCCGGCGGCCGGACTTTTCGGAGGCCATCGCCCGCAAATCATCTGCAAAAACGTCAAAGGCACGCTGACCGTCCAGCTCCATAATAACATGGTCTTCGCAGCGCGTGACCGTATGCACCGGTCCGATCGGGGCGCAGCCCTGACTGAGGCTGGTCGCGACAGGCACCGACTGGGAAAAAGCGACACCGGACAAACCGCCCTGCATGACCTCGTCCGCGATCTGTGCATGGACAGTGCGTGAAGAAGACAGTCCGCCGGCCAGAAACCCGCCGACCATATTTTCCAGCGCCGCCAACCCCCGCGCCGGGTCATTATCGGCCAGCGGATCACCGTGTACCAGAACCAGCATTGGCTCCGCCTTGTCGATCCAAGGCTCCAGCGCTTCGCGGGCAGGCTCCGGGTTTAAATCAAAAGCAGGAAACAGACACAAATCCTGCGGCGGAATGCGGCCGACCATGACAGAGATCGCCGGCTCATCAACATATTCAACGCCCGTGCCGCATACACCCAGCCCCACCGATCCGACCCAATGGGGAATCTGGGTTACAGAGCGGAACAAATTCAGGATGGTTGTCATGTCCTCGGCGAGAAGGTCGGAAACATAGAGAAAGCCGATGGTAAAATCATTGCGGTCGGCGACAGCTCCGGCGAGCTGCTCCAGCACGGCCTTGGCCGCCTCGCGCCAATCGGCGCCTGCGGCACTGGCGCTTGCGAAGCTGGTCGTCGAACAAAATCCCATATCCCCACCTCAACACTAGAATAGCGCGTAATTATAACGCTTTATCATCCCCCGGCAATGGCATATCATCGCCAAAGCATAAACGGGCTTTGATCAAAGAGGTATTGCCGCCATGAAACGTTCCCTGAATATTTCCCCAAAACTGCTGCTGCTCGGCGCCGCCGGAATTACACTTTTATACACCAGCCCTGTCAGCGCACAGATGGCTGACGAGGAAACGGCAGCCGCCGTGGCCGAGGATATTATCGCTGAAACCGCAGAGGCCGAGGCACAGTTCGGAGAAGAAATAGGCGCCGAGATAGAAGAAAGCGCAGGCGAAAATACCATACCAGCCGAAGAAGCGGCTATCGATGGGGCAGCCGATGAAATTTCAGAGGAGGTAGCCAGCGAGATAACCGATGAGGACATCCTTTCTGATGAAACCGTCGAGGCGGCTATAGAAGAAGTCGGGGAATTCGAAACCGAAGAAGAGCCTGTCGCCGAAGAGGCGGCACAACCGAAAACCCAACAGCCGGAAGAAGCAAACGCGGCCGCACCCGCGAAAAGCCAGAAAAAAAGATGGTGGGGACGCCCCTATTAACCACCTCACCAAATAAAGTGATTTAACGATCAATTCTGTTAAACTAGGCACGAAACAACCCTGAAGAAGGAGCCGTACAAACATGGATGGTTTTGTTATTTTTCTGATTGTACTTGGCGTTGCCGCCCTTGTGGCGATCATGTTTTACAACCGGCTGGTCGCCCTGCGTCAAACCCGCAAGAACGCCTTTTCCGACATCGATGTCCAGCTGAAGCAGCGCTATAATCTGGTGCCGCAACTGGTCGAAACAGTCAAAGGCTATGCCGCGCACGAAAAGCAGACTTTTGAAAATGTCACAGAGGCCCGCGCCGCCATCGGCAAAGCCAGCGCCGGACCGGGCGGCGACCGTATCCGGGCTGAAAACGCCTTGGCCGGGGCGCTGATGGGGCTGATGGCCGTCGTCGAGAACTATCCCGACCTTAAAGCCGACCAGCAATTCCAGCGCCTGATGGCGGAGCTGTCCGACATTGAAAACAAAATCGCCGCTGCGCGCCGCTTCTTCAACAGCGCCACGAACGAGCTGAACACCGCGATCCAGCAATTTCCGGCCAATATCATCGCCAAGATCTTCGGCTTTAATGAAGAGCCGTTTTTCGAGATTGATGCCGAGCTGAAAGAAGCGGTCAACAAGGCGCCGGAAATAAACTTTACCGGCCAATAAACCGTACAGGCATTAAATTGCACAAGAAAGGGCGCGGCCAATGGCTACGCCCTTTCTTATTTATATACCGATAAAGTGAGCAAGCCTGCTTGGACTTTTTCAAAGCTGCGCCTAAAATCATTTGCTGGTGTAATAACATTCAAACCGTCCGGGAATTGTCAGGAAAAATGAGCGCCGCAGGTTTAAAGACACATATATGGAATAATAATTTACGCTCTGTCCTGCTGCTGGCCAGTTATCCGCTGCTTATTTGCGGGCTGGCCTGGGCAATCGGGTTTGCGTTTCATTACAGCTTTGTCGGCGAAATGGGCGCAATGCACGGTTATTATAATGGGACAGCCGAAACCGGCAGTCTTCGCGGCGAGAGTGCGACCGGCTTTGCCAACGGCATTATCCTGCAATACTGGCCAAGCATCCTGACAATCGTCGCGATCTGGTTCATCGTTGCATATTTTCTTCAAACCAGAATGGTCCGCGCTTTATCACACGCAAGGCCGGTCACACGCGCCGAGGAGCCCGAACTTTATAACATGCTGGAAAATCTCTGCATTTCACGCGGCATGAAAACCCCGCGGCTGGAAATCATTGAAACCCGCGCCCGCAACGCTTTTGCCAGCGGCATTGACGATCGCAGCTATGCCATCACCGTCACGCGCGGCCTGTTACAATCATTGCAACCGGACGAAGTCGAAGCCGTTCTCGGGCATGAACTGACACATATTATGAACCGCGATGTCAGGCTGCTGATTGTCTCAATCATCTTTACCGGCATGATCGGTTTTCTGGCCCAGCTGGCATGGAGCAGCATTCGTTATCAGCTTTATTTCGGCGGCCATGGAAAACGGCGCAGCGATTTTCGCATTGTCCTGATCCTGATGGCGGTGGCCGCGATTTTGTGGGTCGGCTATATGGCGACAATGTTTACCCGCTTTGCCCTATCGCGGCGGCGCGAATATATGGCCGATGCCGGGGCGGTCGAATTGACTAAAAACCCGGACGCGATGATGCGCGCCCTGATGCGGCTGGCCGGCAAGGACAAGATCCCCGAAGCAACCGATGACATCGCCCTGATGTGCATTGAAAACAGCCGCAAATTTTTCGGCCTGTTCACAACCCACCCGCCGCTGGAAGAACGGATTAAAGCGATTTCGCAAGTGACAGGCACACCGATACCGGAGCTACATCCCGGCCTGCCCGCAGAACAGGGCGAGAGATTCAAGGCGCCTAAAGATACCAGAAAAGGCGATTCTCCTTGGCTGACCGCGACAAGACGCGGCCGCAGCTCTCCATGGGATCGATAAGCACGCTTTAAATATTCCTTTAACAATTCTTCTTAAGCTGGCCTTTGTCAGGCCGCAGATTTTACGGCGGGTGCGCGCTGCCCGTTTGTGCTTGCATTACGTAAATCTGGCCTTTAAATTGTAGGGCAAATAAAAACAAGATATTCATACTGGAGGTAACAAGTGACGAAGCGTCCTCAAAATTTCAATGATTCCGCAGCCGAAAATCCGCTCATCAACCCGCCCGCCTTGTCGTACGGTGCGACCGCCTTTGACAAGATCAAGACCGAGCATCTGGAACCTGCGCTGGACTGGGCGATGGCTAAGTTTCTGGATGAGATTGAGGCGATTAAAAACAATCAGGATGCGCCGAGCTTTGAAAATACCATCGAAGCACTTGAAACCGCCGGCGAAGACCTTTCCAGAGTCGTCTCCGCATTCCACACACTTGCCAGTAACAATGCCGATGACGAAATTCGCGCGCTGGAAGATGTTTTCGATGCCAAGTTGACGCCGGTTTCCAGCGATATTGCCATGGACGAGGTACTGTTTACCCGCATCAAATCTGTTTATGACGCCAAGGACAAACTCAGCCTTGATACCGAACAAACCACGCTGCTGGACAAAATGTACAAGGACCGCGTTCGTAGCGGCGCACTACTTGGCCCGCAGGACAAGGCGCGTCTCAAAACCATCAATACAGAAATGGCGCAGCTAACAACCAAATTCTCCCAGAATGTCGTTAAGCATACCGCCGCTTTCGAGCGGATTGCGACGAAGCAGGAGCTTGAAGGTGTGCCGGAACGCGCGCTTAAAGCCTATAAAGCTGCCGCCGAAGCCGCCGCCAATGCCGATGGCGCGACCGCAGAACGCAAGGCCGCGCTACAGGACAAATATTTGATCCGCCTGCAGCCGCACCCGGGCGAGATTATGACGCATTGTAAAAACCGGGCGCTCCGTCAGGAAATCAACGAAGCATCCGGTAAAATCGGACGCGAAGCACCCTATGACAATAGCGACATTGTTATGAAGGTTGTCGCGCTGCGCCATGAAAAGGCACAGCTGCTTGGGTACAAAAATCACGCCGACTTTGTCCTCTCCGAGCGCATGGCCGGTTCACCGAAGGCCGTGGAAGATTTCCTCAGCAAAAATCTCAATGCCTATAAACCCAAGGCGAAGGAATATTTTGAATCCGTGCGTGATTTTGCGTTGGCGAGCGGTGAAATCAGCGACTTCCAGCCATACGATTTTGCTTATTACGACCGTCAGCTTGAAGAGAAAACATTCAGCTTCGATACTGAAAAATTGCGGCCATATTTCGAACTAAACAAAGTATTTGAAGGCTTCCGCCAGCATATCGAAAAACTGTTTAACGTCGAAATGACCGATTGCAGTGACGATTACCCTGCCTATCGCGATGATGCCAAAGTCTATGAGGTCAAAGACAAGAAAAGCGGCGAAATTCTGGCGCTGTTTTATACCGACTATTATGCCGATGCCGAAACCAAGCGCGGCGGGGCGTGGATGAACCAGCTACGCCAGCGTTGCCTGGATAAAAACGGCGTTGACCAAATCCCGCTTATCACCAATAGCTGCAACTATCAAAAGCCGACCAAGGATCAGCCGACTTTACTGTCTCTGGGCGAAGTGACGACCCTGTTCCATGAAGGCGGTCACGGCTTCCACGGCGCGCTCGGCAAGGGCCGCTACGGCTCTTTGACGGGAACAAGCGTTAAATGGGATTTTGTCGAACTGCCCTCGCAACTGCAGGAAAACTGGGTGACGCAAAAAGAGGTGCTGGACACGTTCGCGCATCATTATGAAACCGGCGCCCCGATCCCGCAGGAATATATCGACAAAATCCATGAAATGGAAACCTATGGCGCCGCCTATATGGGGCTGCGTCAGACCATGCTCGGATTGCTTGATATGCTTTGGCACAATAGCGACCCCGCGACGATCAAATCCGTCGATCAGGTTGAAGATAAAGTCCACAAGCAAACCAGCTTCTGGGCGAAGCGTAACGGCACAATGTCCACGCGTTTTGGTCACCTGTTTAGCGACGGCATCGGCTATTCTGCCGGTTACTACAGCTATAAATGGGCGGAAGTGCTGGACGCCGATGTGTTTGAAGAGTTCAAGCGCAAAGGGCTTTACGATCCGGCCACCGCCAAACGGCTACGCGAAACCATCTATGAGAAGGGCGGCACGGAAGACCCGATGGGGCTATTCAAGAAAATGATGGGACGCGCGCCGGATCCCGATGCGCTGTTCCGCCGCGAAGGGCTGAAGGAAGATAAAGGCACAAAGCCGCAAAACCCTTCGGACCCGAAACCACCCATGCCGTAATGCTGTTTTCGAGTGTAAGAGCGTTCGGGTTTTGTTTTCAAAGACTTTGAAAATCGTTAAAATAGTATATATATAACTGTACGTAACGGTTTTCACACATTTGGAAAAGTTTGAAAGGTAATAACAAACATGCAACCTGAACGCTCCAACACCCAAACACGCAGCCATGCCGTCAGCTTTGACGCGGGTCTGCAAGCGCATATGCAAAAAATCTATAACCGCATGACGCTCGGCGTGCTGGTAACGGCTTTTACCGCTTACTTTGTCGCGGCGACCCCTGCGCTTATGGCCTTTTTTCTGGGCGGCCCGCAAGCCTATGTCGTGATGTTCGCGCCGCTGGCAATTATCTGGTTCGGCTTCAACCCGATGACCATGGACTCGAACAAGCTGCGCGTTTCTTTTTTCGCGCTGAGTGTTGTTTACGGTGTCAGCTTTTCCGTGATCGCCAAGGTCTTTGCCGGTGAAGATATTTTCCGCGCCTTCTTTATTGCGTCTGGCATGTTCGCCGGTCTGAGCATTTTCGGCTACACGACGAAAAAGAACCTCGACGGTCTGGCCAGCTTCGCCATTATGGGCATCTGGGGCGTTTTGATCATGTCGATCCTGAACATGTTTATCTTCAAGTCTGAAGGGCTGGTTGATATCATTTCCGCAATCGGTATCGTTGCTTTCTCTGGCATTACCGCCTGGCAGACGCAGGCCATGAAGGAAATGTACAGCCCGGCAAACGGCACCGAAGGCAATAGCCGCATGGCATGGAGCGCAGCGCTGACGCTTTACATCAGCTTTATCGCGCTGTTCCAGCACATCCTGCACTTCACCAGCCAGCGCTAAGCTTCGCGGTATACGCATTCATATATGAATTACAAAGGCCCGGTTTTCCCCGGGCCTTTTTCTTTGCGCACCACACCAGAGTATTCATAATATATTACACCATAAAGTTGCATTATAATGGGTGAATGGAAGCTGAAAATCCGAAACATATCCTTCTGGTGGAAGACACCCCCGCGCTACTGGAAATGTACGAAATGGCGATGGAGGACGAAGGCTACAACGTGACCGGTTTTCGCCGTGGCGGCGAAGCGCTTGATTATCTAGCCGCTAACCATGCCGACCTGAT
>CBDUPU010000082.1:0-8830 GCA_965369185.1 uncultured Rhodospirillales bacterium | reverse complement strand
TTGAATTCGCGCTGAATGCAGATGCAGCAAGTTCGTCATCCTGGCAGACCTTGGCTACCAGGCGCTTGAACTCTTTGGGCAAATTATCGCCGAGATGACGCATCTGCCCTTCATCCATGTGCTCGCCCATAATTTCAAAAACATGCCGCGCCAGCAGCCCCGGATCGGCCGCTGAGCAAGCGCCGTTCAAACGATGCCGGATACGATCATAGAATTCCTGCAGGCTGTAGCTTTACGGTATAACCGACGGCCGCCAGCCCTCAAAGAAAATGCCTCGCGCAATTGTCGGTAATTGCGCGCTTAAATGGGCGGCTTCATTAACCGTCAAACGGTCGCGGATCGTTTGCAACACTGCCCGCAGCACAGCGTAGGCCTCCTCTGGAGCACCAATCTCAGGCTTTGCCTGTATGTCTTTGATCCACTCTTGAAAAACATTAATTTCCCGCGAAAGGTTGTGAGGATAAGTCATTTGCTTGCTCCTTTATAAACAATAACAGTCATCAACAAGCCAACCTTCTGCACTTTCTGACCGTTCCAAAATAAAGGTACGAGCACACCCTTTACTAAAATGGAACACTTCTGCGTCCCGAGAGTTGAATAGAGGCATACTATTTATGGAGGAAAGCATGACTGACAGCTTTGTTTACAGACGTCTGGATAAAAACGATGTTGCCGTTTTGATGGTTGACCACCAGACCGGCCTCACCAGTCTCGTACAGGATTTTTCACCGGATGAGTTCAAAAATAATATTTTGGCCCTCGCTGATATCGCAAAATATTTTAACCTGCCGACGATATTGACAACCAGCTTTGAAGACGGCCCTAACGGTCCTCTGGTGCCTGAGCTAAAGGAAATGTTTCCCGATGCGCCGTACATTGCGCGCCCCGGGCAAATTAACGCCTGGGATAATGAGAAGTTTGTAAAGGCCGTTAAAGATACAGGTAAGAAGCAACTTCTTATCGCGGGCATCGTTACCGAAGTCTGTGTCGCATTCCCGGCATTATCCGCCCTGGAAGAGGGTTATGAAGTTTTTGTCGTGACCGACGCTTCAGGAACATTTAATAAGACCACAAGAGACGCTGCCTGGTCGCGCCTGGAAAATGCAGGAGCGCAGCTTATGAACTGGTTTGGAGTTGCCTCAGAATTACACCGTGACTGGCGCAATGACGTAGAAGGGTTGGCAACAATACTCTCTGACCACCTTCCTGCCTATCGATGCCTCATGGAAAGTTACAGCGCCACAACGCACAGACAAAAAGCCGCATAACGGCTCAGACTACGAGGTGTTTGCCGAGTAAAGAGCGCGAGGCCACAGCAGATTACGCTGCCAGCACAGCAGTCTGAAGCAGCAATAATGTCGCAAAAATAATGGGAAGATTAAAGTGGCGGAGGGAGTGGGATTCGAACCCACGATGGGCTTGCACCCATGCCGGTTTTCAAGACCGGTGCATTCAACCGCTCTGCCATCCCTCCGACAGCCCTGTTATAAAAAGAACTAACGCATATAGCAATATCTTCCCGTCGTTTTTTTATTCGTCCCACGATTTTCTTTAGCGACTTTACAGATGCGCCGCGTTACGGGAAGATAAACGCGATGTTTTTTTCTCTGTCGAAAATATTCTGGGCACTATGCGCGCCGCTAAACCTGATCTTCCTGATATTACTGGGTGGCGCGCTTGTAACTCTGTTTTCACGGGCCATCGGGCGCTCGCTGATGGTGCTTGGGATGTTTCTGTTTATTGTCGCCGGTATCGTCCCGACAGGCCGTCAGTTGCTAGTGACACTTGAAAATCAATATACGCAGCCGGCGACCATGCCAGAGAATGTTGACGGCATCCTCGTCCTAGGCGGCTCTTCCGAAACCGTAATATCCGAGGCGAGGGGCGATGTCGCCCTCAATGATTCGGCAGAACGCTTTTTCACCGCGCTTGCCCTTGCCAAACAATATGATCAGGCGCTTCTGGTTTTCAGCGGCGGTAACGGCAAGCTGGTTAACCGTATCGGCAATGAAAGTGCCGATCTGCAAAAAATCCTTCAGGCACAGCAATTCCCCGAAGACAACGTTATTTATGAAAGCGAATCCCGCAACACTTACGAGAACTTTGTTTTCACCAAAGAGCTCGTACTGCCCCAGCCGGGCGAAACATGGCTTCTCGTAACTTCGGCCTTTCACATGCCGCGATCTGTCGCCGTTGCAAAATCCACGGGCTGGGACGTTGTCCCATACCCCACAGACTACCGCACCACGGGCAGCGAAAGCTGGTGGCCGACCGGCTTTAATATGCTCGGCAACATGCATGATCTGGGCGTTGCAGTGCGTGAATATATTGGCTTGATAGCCTATCAATTTACCGGAAAAATTTCTTTGCCATCCCCGTGAACTCTGTTTACGATTGCCGCCATGCAGGGATTCAAAAAAATATCATTAGCTTTCGTTTTTTCTATCGTGACCGGCCTGTCTATGACAGGGTCTGCGGAACCGGCGCAGCCTTTTGACCAATGGCTTGTCCAGCTGCGTCAAGATGCCATCGCGCAAGGTGTTTCCGAAGATCTGGTGAACCGCGCCCTCAATGGTATCCAGCCCGACGCCGAAGTCGTGCGCCTTGATATGCCGAAAAATCAGGCCGAGTTCTCCGAAACGTTCGCGCAATATGCCGCCAAACGCGTTAGCGCCGCCCGCATTGAAAGAGGGCGCGAGATGCTGAAAAAGCACTGGAACGAACTACAGCGCATCTCCAATATTTACGGCGTAGCGCCGCAATATATCGTCGCCCTGTGGGGGATGGAAACCAATTACGGCAGCTATACCGGCAATAAAGACATTGTCCGCGCGCTGGCGACCCTGGCCTGGCACGGCCGTGACGGTACATCACCAAAACGCGCGGCCTTCTTCCGCAAGGAATTAATCAACGCGCTCCAGATTGTCGATCAAGGACATTTTACCCTTGATCAGATGAAAGGTTCCTGGGCCGGCGCATTCGGTCAGTTCCAGTTCATGCCTTCCAGCTTCCTTAACCTCGCAAAGGATGGCGATGGTGACGGCAAGATCAACATCCGCGACAATCTCTCTGATGCGTTCGCTTCAGCTGCAAACTATCTTGCGCGCAGCAACTGGCATGATGGCGAACGTTTAAGCCGCGAAGTGCGCCTTCCCAAAGGCTTTGACACGAAATTGATTGGCCTTGATACGAAAAAATCACTGGATGAATGGCGCCGGCTCGGCCTTAAAACGACTTCGGGGCAACCTATACCGGTTGTTGCCGGCATGAAAGCGTCTGTACTTGCGCCCGATGGTTTGTCGGGTCCTGTATATCTGGTTTACAATAACTTCCACACGGTGAAACGCTGGAACAATTCCAACTCTTTCGCGCTTTCCGTTGGCCTGCTTGCCGATGCAATTGCAGCCGCCAAGCCTTAAAGAACAGAACAAATGACACGTATATTCCTTTCGATCGCGCTCCTGTTAAGTCTTGCAGCCTGTACCCAGGTGCAACTGGCCTCTCATATTACAAAACAGGCTATGCCAACGACCAAAAGTCAGGGGACCTTTAAAGTCGGCACTCCGTACAAGATCGACGGCAAGCGTTACTATCCCAAAGAATCCTATGACCTCAGCGAAACCGGCATTGCTTCGTGGTACGGACCGCAATTTCATGGCAAGCAGACCGCTAACGGCGAAATCTTCGATATGAACGAATTAACCGCCGCGCATCGCACCTTGCAAATGCCATCGCTTGTCCGTGTGACCAATCTTGAAAACGGGCGTTCTCTTATCGTGCGCGTCAATGACCGCGGCCCTTATAAAAAAGGCCGGATTATCGATGTCTCCAAGCGCTCGGCCGAACTGCTCGGTTTTAAAGGGCAGGGGACCGCAAAAGTGCGCATTGACGTTCTCCCCCGCGAGAGCCTCGCCATTGCCGAGGCCGCGAAACAGGGATATGACACAAGCGGCTACGAAGTAGCCCTGAACCGCGGCGGTGCGCTGCCGAATCACGAAGAACAGACAGTACGCGTTGCCTATAAAAAACCGCAAGCCGTAACCCCCGCCGCCGGAACGCCAGAGCCCGTGTCACGCGAGGCACTCGTCACAGCGCCTTATGGCCAGGGCAACCTGAATCAAGCCATCCCGGGGCACACGCGTAACGGCGATTTCTACCCTGACCCGATTGTCACCGAAATGCCGGTACAGCCGACCGACATTTTTGTGCAGGCTGGCTCGTTCACCGTTGCCGAAAATGCTTATAAGCTGAGCGCAAGGCTGCAATCTTTGGGCAAATCGGATGTCTATCCGACACTCATCAACGGCCGCCAGTTCTATCGTGTGCGCGTCGGGCCAATCCAGAATGTCGCGCAGGCCGATGAACTTTTAAACCACGTCCTTTCTTTGGGAAGCGAAAACGCTATAATCGTTGTCGAATAAGGCGCAAATCCGTAATTTCGCTCTTGCCTGAAATCTCAGGAACCTTATGCTTGGGCCTAACCGAACACGACCAGAATGGGGGAAACCATGCTGAAGCAACTTTTTCAGCTCACTGTTATTCTTACGTTGCTCCTGACGTCTTTCAGCAGCTTCACAGCACATAAGGCGCGCGCCGCCGAAACCGGCCATACCACTGCCAAGCAGGCGATCATGATCGATTATGATACCGGTATGGTGCTGTTTGAAAAAAACGCTGATGAAAAGATGCCGACATCGTCCATGAGCAAGGTGATGACGATGTACATGGTTTTTGAAGCCCTTAAAGACAAAAGACTTAGCCTCGACACCAAGCTGCCGGTAAGCGAAAAAGCATGGCGCAAGGGCGGCTCCAAAATGTTTGTTGAAGTTGGCGACAGCGTCACTGTCGAAGACCTTATTCGCGGCGTTATCGTCCAGTCAGGCAACGATGCAACAATTGTCCTTGCCGAAGGGCTGGCAGGAACCGAAGAAGCTTTTGCCGACGGTCTGAACGCCAAGGCAGCAGCACTGGGCATGACCAACAGCCACTTTGTTAATGCCAGTGGCTGGCCGGACCCAGACCACTACTCGACCGCCCGCGATCTTTCAACGCTTGCAAAGGCGATCATTCACAACTTCCCGGACCGCTATCCTTATTTCGCGGAAAAAGAGTTTACTTACAACAACATCAAACAGCCAAACCGTAACCCGCTGCTTTACCGCAACATCGGTGCAGACGGCCTGAAGACCGGCCACACCGAAGTCGGTGGCTATGGCTTGATCGGCTCCGGCGAACGCAACGGGCGCCGCACCATTCTGGTGATTAACGGCCTTCCCAACGACAAGGCGCGTGCACAGGAAAGCGCGCGGCTGATTGATTGGGGCTTGCGCGGCTTTGAAAATGTAAAACTTTTCTCCGCCGGTGAAACGGTCACAAACGCCAAGGTTGTTATGGGTAAGGCAGAACAAGTCCCGCTTATGCTCGAGAACGATCTCACCGTAACGGTGCCAATCGCCGTGCGTAACGATTTGAAGGTGCAGGCAATATACAGCGGTCCGCTCGTCGCTCCGGTCGAAAAAGGCCAGCAAGTGGGGACGCTGCAAATTGAAGTTCCGCGCATCGGCACCTTCGAAGCTCCGCTTCTTGCCGCTGATACCGTAAACAAGCTGGGCTTCTTTGCCTCCACACTGGCCAAGGCAAAACTGATGCTAAGCGGCAGCGGGGCCGATTCTGAATGATCAAGGACGGAAGCGGCTTTTTCATTACGCTGGAAGGCGGAGAGGGCACTGGCAAAAGTACCCAGATAAAACTGCTCGCCGATCTGCTCGCCGCCAAGGGGCATGAAATTGTCACCACGCGCGAGCCTGGCGGTACGCCCGAAGCCGAAAAAATCCGTGATCTTCTGGTGCATCGCGACGGCGGCGACTGGACGCCGGTGGCGGAAAGCCTTCTCTTTTTTGCCGCCCGCAACATGCATATTGAAAAGCGTATCAAGCCGGAGATGAATGCAGGGAAAGTAGTCATTTCCGACCGCTTTACCGATTCAACCCGCGCCTATCAAAGCTACGGCCATACGATCGAACCTGACTTTATTGAAAGCCTTGTGCAACTGACAATTGGCGGCTTTGAACCTGACCTGACTTTCATCCTCGATCTTGAAGTAAAAACAGGCCTTGCCCGCGCCGGAAAGCGCCTTGATCAGGACAATAGCGGTGAAGACCGGTTCGAGCAGCTTGATACCGGTTTTCATGAGCGGCTGCGGCAGGGTTTTCTCGAAATCGCCGCCCGCTACCCAGAGCGCTGTGTAGTCATTGATGCGAACCGCTCGATTGACGACATCGCCGCCGAAATAGGCGCCATAGCATTGGAGCGGCTACAACATGTTTGATGATTTTGAAGACGACCTTCTGGACGAAGAAGATTTGGGCGCATACAGCCCCGCAGGCGCCGCTGCCGGACTGTTGCCGCCGCGCGAAATGTCCGATTGCTTTGGCCATGACGCGATAGAGCGCAGCCTGCTTGAAATGATTAACAAGGATCGCTTGCCGCACGCCCTGATTTTTGCCGGCCCCAAAGGCATCGGCAAAAGCACCATGGCCTTCCGCCTGACCAGATACCTGCTAAAGACTGGCCGTAACGGCGGGCAAACCGCAGATGGCGGTCTGTTCGGCGACGAACTTCCCAAAGAAGAACCGTCCAACTTCAACGTTGACCTGCAAGATCCGGTGTTCCGTCAGGTCGCGTCCGGCGGTCATGCCGACCTGCTGACGATTGAACGTAAATTCGACGACAAGAAAAACCGTTTTAAAGACTCTGTCGAAGTCGATGAAATCCGCCGCATCACGCCCTTTATGCGCATGACAGCATCACAAGGCGGCTGGCGCATTGCGATTGTCGATGATGCCGACACGATGAACCGCAACTCGCAAAACGCAATCCTGAAAATTCTTGAAGAGCCGCCGGCAAATGCCTTGCTCATTCTTGTTTGCCACAGGCTCGGTGCCATGATCCCGACGATCCGCTCGCGGGCACGTGTCATCCCGTTCCAGGCGCTTGAGCGTGATGAGTTTAACACTTTGATCAAGCGTGACCACGGAACGTTGCCACAGCATGACCTTGATACGCTGTATAATATCAGCGGCGGCAGTATCGGGCAGGGCCTGCGTATCGCCGATGAAGGCGGGCTGGAGGCTGTCGAAAAGGTCACGACTTTGCTCTTTGGCTGGCCGAACTGGGACTGGCCGCAAATTCACGCTCTCGCCGATACTTACAGCCGCTCCGGACAGGAAAATGCCTTGCGGGCTTTTCAGGATGTCTTGCTATGGATGGTCAATTGCCTGCTACGGGCGAAAGCGCGCGGACAAGAGCCGGCCAGCCCGCTTAACAATCAGGCGACACACAAGCTGCTGGCCCATTACAGCCTTGCTCAATGGATAGAAATAGCTAGCCAGCTTCAGGAGCATTTTGATACAGTGAACGCCGCCAATCTGGACAAGCGGCACGCTGTTCTTGGCGCTTTTTCAGTATTTGAAACAAGGGGAGCCGCATAATGTCGGACAAAAAACCGTTTTATATCACGACCGCGATTTCCTACGTTAACGGCTCGCCGCATTTGGGGCACGCTTACGAAGCGCTGCTGACCGATGTCGTTGCCCGCTTCAGACGCCTTGACGGACATGATGTCTATTTCCTGACCGGCACGGACGAGCACGGCGAAAAAGTCGCGACCACGGCTGAAAAGAACGGCCTTAAGCCGATCGAGCTATGCGACAAGATCTCGCAAGAATTCAAGGACATGGCGGAAAAGCTCGGCATTTCAAACGACGACTTCATCCGCACGACCGAAGATCGCCACTACAAAGCCAGCCAGTCTCTCTGGCAAAAAATTCAGGAAAACGGCGATATTTATCTCGGCGCTTATGAAGGCTGGTACTCGGTACGCGATGAAGCCTTCTTTGGCGAAGACGAGCTCACGACCGGCGACGATGGCAAAAAATACGCACCATCCGGCGCAGAAGTAATCTGGAAAGAAGAACCCAGCTATTTCTTCCGCTTATCGGCCTACACTGATAAACTGCTTGAATATTACAAGACGCATCCTGGGTTCATTGAACCGGAGACGCGCCGCAACGAAGTCATCGCATTCGTGGCGCAAGAAGGTGGCCTGAAAGACCTGTCCATTTCCCGCACCAGCTTTGACTGGGGCGTGCCGGTTCCGGGCGATAATGACCATGTCATGTATGTCTGGCTTGACGCGCTGACCAATTACATAACCGCTCTTGGCTACCCCGAAACGGACGGCGAAAAGTATAAAAAATTCTGGCCGGCCTCCGCCCATGTAATCGGCAAGGACATTATCCGCTTTCACACCGTCTTCTGGCCGGCCTTTCTGATGTCCGCCGGTCTTGAGCTACCGGAAAAGGTTTTTGCGCATGGCTTTATCAATGTCGAAGGCCAGAAAATGTCGAAATCTATCGGCAATGTGCTTTCCCCTTATGATCTGGTCGAAGACTTCGGCCTTGATCAGACCCGCTATATCCTCATGCGCGAAGTATCGCACGGGCAGGACGGCAACTTCAGCCGTGAGCACGCTGTTGCCCGCATAAACGGCGATTTGGCAAATAGCCTCGGCAATCTCGCACAGCGCACCTTGAGTATGCTGCACAAGAATTGCGGCGAAGCCATTCCGCAGCCCGGCGACCTGCTGGAAGCCGACAAGCTCATGCTTGATCATGCGCAAAAACGTGTTCTTCCGGGGCTGCGCCGCCATTTTGACGCCTTCCATATCCACCGCGCTCTCGAAGAAATCATGAAGCTTGCAGATGAAGCGAACAGCTATATCGACCAACAGGCCCCGTGGAAGCTCAAAAAAGAAAATCCGGAGCGCATG
>CBDUPU010000081.1:0-8950 GCA_965369185.1 uncultured Rhodospirillales bacterium | reverse complement strand
GCAGCGCCTATGAAAAGGCGGGCATCAAAGCGCGGCTGGAAACGTTCTTCGATGATGTCCCCGCGATCCTGTCCGGCGCGCATCTGGTGATTGCCCGCTCCGGCGCCAGCACCGTTGCCGAAGTCACCACCGCAGGCCGCCCCGCGATTTTCGTGCCATACCCGCACCACAAGGACCAGCAGCAAAAAATCAACGCCGACACGGTGGCAGATGCAGGCGGTGCATGGGTGATGACGCAGGAAGGCTTTACCGTCGAGGCGTTGCTCGCCCGAATAGAAACGTTCCTGCAAAACCCCGAAACATTGTTCCGCGCCGCCGAAAGCGCCCGCAGCTGCGCCAAACCCGACGCCGCCCGCCGCCTTGGTAACCTCGTCACCGCCATCGCCTCCGGCTGGGACAAGGAAGCCAAGAAATCCTACGATTTGACGCAAGGCATTGAAGGCTAGGGCATTCCGGTCAAAAGAAATTATTTCCTTTGCCGCGCCTGATAAATTAAAGTTCCGCTGAACTACATACGAGCCATATAAAAAACGCGCACCGGCCATAAAATCGGCTTAATTGGCTGCGAAAAATTGGCGTGAACAAAAGGAAAAGACACATGCGCACCATGCCCCTTGAAACAGGCATTATCCACTTTGTCGGTATCGGCGGCATTGGTATGAGCGGCATTGCCGAAGTCCTGCACGCCATGGGCTACAGCGTCCAGGGCTCCGACCTTGCCGAAGGCCCGAACGTCAAGCGCCTGCAACAAAAAGGCATTAAAATCTATATCGGCCATGACGCCGCCAATATCGAAGACGCTTCCGTCATCGTTGTCACCTCCGCGGTAAAACGCACCGGCAACCCCGAACTCGCCGCCGCCCGTGCGCGCAAGCTGCCGATTGTTCGCCGCGCCGAAATGCTGGCCGAACTGATGCGCCTGAAATGGGCGATCGCCATCGGCGGCACCCATGGCAAGACAACGACAACCTCGATGGTCGGCGCGATGCTGGAAGAGGGCGGCAGCGCCGATCAAAAGCTCGACCCCACCGTCATAAACGGCGGCATCGTCAACCGTTACGGCACCAATACCCGCCTTGGCCAAGGCGAATGGATGGTCGCCGAATCCGATGAAAGCGACGGCACCTTCACCCGTCTGCCCGCGACCGTGGCGGTCATCACCAATATCGACCCGGAACATATGGAACATTACGGCAGCTTCGACGCCGTCCGCGCCGCCTACCGCCAGTTTGTCGAAAATATCCCGTTTTATGGTTTTGCCGTTCTGTGCATCGACCATCCGGAAGTGCAGTCCCTCGTCGCCGAAGTCACTGACCGCCGCGTCATTACCTACGGCTTTAACCCGCAGGCCGACGTCCGCGCCGAAAATCTGCGCTTCACCGCCGAAGGCTGCACCTTTGACGTCACCTTTGCCGGTGACGGCGAAAAGCTGTCCTTGCGCGATGTGTATTTGTCCATGCCCGGCGAACATAACGTCCAGAACGCGCTCGCCGCCCTTGCCATCGGCCATGAACTGAAAATCGCCCCGCCGCTGATGAAAAAAGCGCTGGAGGGCTTTACCGGCGTCAAGCGCCGCTTCACCAAGACCGGCGAAGTAAATGGCATCACCATCATTGATGATTACGGCCACCACCCGGTCGAAATCGCCGCCGTCCTGAAAACCGCCCGCCAGTGCGTCAAGGGCGCGGCAAAAGACGGGGGCGGCAAGGTCATCGCAATCATGCAGCCCCACCGTTATTCCCGCCTGCACGATCTGTTCGACGATTTTTGCACATCTTTCAAAGACGCCGACACGGTGATTGTCGCCGATGTCTATGCCGCCGGCGAAGACCCGATCGACGGCGCAACCCGCGACGACCTCGCCGAAGGAATTAGAGGCTGCGGCCACCGCGCCGTCAAAACCCTGGACTCCCCCGAAAACCTCGCCCCCCTGATCGCCGAAACTGCTCGTGAGGGCGATCTCGTCGTTTGTCTAGGCGCGGGCGACATCACCAAATGGGCGAATGCGTTGCCGGGGGAGTTGGAGAAGGTTTTGGGAAGTGCGGAGAAGCAGAGAGCATAGCATTTGAATAATAGAAGAGGTAAATATGCAGAAGTTGCAATTTTTAATACTACTATTTGTCACTTTGGGTTTTGTTCAAAACGCAAGAGCGGATTCACTAAGTGGTAACGACCTTGCAAGAAATTGTAGCCTAATTTCTTCAGAAGCTTCTCAGTTATCTCCCAGTCAAAAAATTGAAATTGTACATTGTGGGGGGTATTTTAGGGGACTTGGAGCTGGCCTCATGATTTCGCAAACATATGCAGATATGTCGGGCCTAGATAAGTGGCTAATTTGTTTGCCAGACGGGTGGACCCCTATGCAGCTAGCTAAAATCGCATTGAAATATACACAAGACCAGCCAGAAGAGTTACATAAAAGTTGGAGGGATATTGCTATTGAATCCATAGCGGAGGCATTTCCTTGCACAAACTCTCAATAAACCTTTATTATTTATGAATAAAATCCTATAATAACCCCATGAAACCAAACGCAAAGCACAAGGAACACCCCACCCTCCCAAAACCGGGGAACAAACTATAAAGGAACCGAACAAGTCATTATGAAACAGGACATTACACATTTCCGTCATTGCGAGCGCAAGCGAAGCAATCCAGCCCCTGCCAGAAGCTGGATTGCCGCGTCGCGTACGCTCCTCGCAATGACGGTGGGCTTTGTAAATCTTGGTGTTCTTGGTGTCCTTGGTGGTGAAAAATAAAGTGGTACAAGCAGCAGTAAAACTCCCCGACCTTCCCCCCGTCCGTGGCCGCATCACCGAAAACGCCCCGCTTGGCGCGATTGGCTGGTTCAAGACCGGCGGCACGGCGGATGTGCTGTTCAAACCGGCCGACCGCGACGATCTGATTTCTTTCCTGCAGGCGCTGCCCGAAGAGGTGCCGGTGCAGATGTTTGGTGTCATGTCGAACTGCATTATCCGCGATGGCGGGGTACGCGGCGTGACCATTCGCTTGGGGCGCGACTTTGCCGCGATTGATACGCACGGAAATCAGGTGCGGGCAGGGGCGCTGGCGCTGGATGCTTCTGTCGCCAAGGCCGCGGCTGAGGCCGGGATTGAAGGCCTCGAATTTTTCAGCGGCATTCCCGGCACGATCGGCGGCGCGCTGCGCATGAATGCCGGGTGCTATGGCACTGAAACCAAAGACGTGCTGGTGCAGGCGACGGCGCTTGACCGTTTTGGCAAGCTGCATATTTTCCATGCCCAGCAAGACCGCGCCGACGTTGAAGCCAATATCGGACCCGGCGGTCACCGCGTGTTTAGCGGTCAGGAGGATGTCGGCGGTATGGTGCATCATATGGAGCTTTCCTATCGCCATAACGGCCTTCCCAAAAACTTCTTTTTCCTCGAAGGCCTGTTTGAAGGCGCGGAAGGCGACCCTGCAAAAATCAAAGAACATATCGATGAAATCCGCGCCCGCCGTGAAGATTCTCAGCCGATCCGCGAACGTACCGGCGGCTCGACCTTTGCCAACCCGCCCGCTGCTGCAATTGCCGAGGCCGGCCTGCCCGAAGGCACCAAAGTCTGGCAACTGATCGACATGGCCGGTTGCCGCGGCCTGATGGTCGGCGGCGCGCAGATGAGCGAAAAGCACGCCAACTTCATGATTAATACCGGCACCGCCACCGCCGAAGATTTGGAAAATCTTGGCGAAGAAGTGCGCGCCCGTGTTGCGGACAAATTCGGAATCACGCTACGCTGGGAGATTAGAAGAATAGGAGAATCTCGGAATCCCTGAATCTCAGAACCGCAAATTTAAAATTCCGAGATTCTGAAATTCTGAGTTTCGCGAAAGGATTGAGCATATGGCAAAGAAAGTCGCATTATTAGTCGGGGGCTGGTCGGCGGAACGGCAGGTTTCGCTCGATAAAGGCAAAGCGGTTGAGGCCGCGCTGCGCGAAGGCGGCTATGACGTTGAAGTGATCGACGTTAAAAAAGATATGTCCTATCTCGAAGAAGCGCTAACGCCAAAGCCCGATGTTGTTTTTAACAACCTTCATGGTCAGGGGGGCGAAGACGGCACCATTCAGGCCGTGCTTGAAATGCTGGAAATACCCTATACCCATTCCGGCGTTACTGCTTCGGCCATCGGTATGAACAAGCCGATCTCCAGCCGCATCGCCGCCAGTTACGGCGTGCCTGTACCCGAAGGAAAGCTTGTCCGGATGGGCGAAGTCTTTGCCGGTCACGTCATGGAACCGCCCTATGTCGTCAAGCCGCCATGCGAAGGCTCCAGTGTCGGCGTCCGCATTATCATGGAACAGGAAAACCAGATGGCGGTTGATGCCGAAAGCTGGGCGTTCGGCGAAGAAGTGCTGGTCGAGAAATATATTCCCGGCAAAGAGCTGACCGTTGCCGTTCTGGACGGCAAGGCGCAGGCCGTGACCGAGATTGTCTCGCAGACCCGCTTCTTTGACTACGAAGCCAAATATCACGATACCCGTACCAAGCTGGTTTTGCCTGCGGACATTCCGGAAGAAATTTACAAAACCGCTCTGGATTATGCCGAACGTGTGTATAATGGGATCGGGTGCTCAGGCCTTGCCCGCTGTGATTTCCGTTATGATGACAGCAAGGGCAGCGCTAATGATCTTTATTTTCTGGAGATCAATACCCAGCCCGGCCTGACCGCCGAATCCATCGGTCCTTCACAGGTCGTTTATAACGGAATGTCTTTTGTCGAACTCTGTTCCCATCTGGTTGAAACCGCCACATGTCACGGTCAAAACAAAAAAGAGCAACAACCAAAGCCAGCGTCAAACAGCGCCGCGCCCGAAACCAGAAAACAGAGCGCATAATTGCGCTGTGCCGGCGTTTCGGCGCCATGTTCGGTCTCGTTGTCTTTACGCTCTGGATCGGGGCATGGGTTGTTCTGTCCGGCAGTCTCGCGCGCGGGCTGGAATGGACGCAGCAAAAAACCTATGAAATGGCTGGCCATGCCGGTTTTTCCGTCGATAATATCCTTGTGGAAGGCCGCATTTACAGCGATGCCGATGTGCTCCGTGCGCTGATTAATGTCGAGCGCGGCGATCCGATTTTCGCCTTTGATCCCGCCGAAGCCAAAGACCTGATCGAGCGTGTGTCATGGGTCAAGGAAGCCCACGTAGAGCGCCGCCTGCCCGGCACGATTTATATCGGTTTGATGGAGCGCCAGCCCATGGCGCTGTGGCAGAATAAGGGCAAGGTACGGCTGATCGACTCTGATGGCGTGACCCTGACCGACCGTGATCTGGAGCCGTTCCGCGACCTGATTATCCTTGTTGGCGAAGATGCGCCAAAGCGCGCGCCGGACATGCTCGCCTTGCTGGCGGCGGAGCCTGGCGTGCAGGAAAAAGTCGAGGCGGCGAGCTGGGTCGGCGAACGGCGCTGGGACCTGAAACTCAAGAATGATATTACCGTTAAACTGCCGGAAAAAGGCTTGGGGCTTGCCTTGCGACAGCTCGGCGAAGCGCAGAGCGAAGACGGCTTGCTCGATAAAGACCTGACCGTTATTGATGTACGCCAGCCCGGCCGTATCACCGTCCGCACCCGCCCCGGCGCGGTGCAGGAATATCGCGCCGGACTGAAGGGAAACAGTATTTGAGTAACAAGCCATGAAACACAAACCGAAACCTAAAGGATCAATTCTCGCGGCGCTGGATATCGGTTCCAGCAAGATCGCCTGCTTTATCGCCCGCATTATTGATGATGAGGGCAATTTCGAGGTGCTCGGTGTCGGTCATCAGGCTTCGCAGGGCATCAAGTCGGGTAGTGTTGTTGATCTTGCCGCTGCCGAAGCCGCCATTCGCCAGACCGTGCACGCGGCGGAGAATATGGCTGCTGACAAGATCAAAGGATTTCCGCTGCGCGAAGTCATTATCAACGTGCCCGGCGTGCATACCAAATCGCACAATTTCAAGATTGATGTTGAGGTGTCGGGGCAGGAGATTACAGATAACGACGTGCGCCGCGCACTTGCCAAGGCGCAAGGTCACGCGGTCAGCGACAATTCGGAGCTGATCCACACCATTCCGATTACCTATACGATTGATGGCAATAACGGCATTCGCGAACCGCGCGGCATGTTCGGCCATGCGCTCGAAGTCGATGTTCACCTTGTCACCGGCGAGGTCAGCGCCCTGCGCAATATCGCGACCAGTATAGAGCGCTCGCACCTTGATATTGCCGCCCTGTGCGAATCCGGTTACGCGGCCGGGCTTGCGACTTTGGTTGAAGATGAAATGGACCTTGGCTGCACCGTGGTCGATATGGGCGGCGGCGTCACCTCGATCTCTGTATTTTACGCAGGCGGGCTGGTCTGGTCGGACGCGATTCCGGTCGGCGGCCGTCATGTCACCACCGATATCGCCCGCGGCTTTACCACTTCTGTCGCCGACGCCGAGCGCCTCAAGGTTCTGTATGGCAGCGCCATGGCCAGTACCAGCGATGAAAACGAACTGATCGACGTGCCGCAAATCGGCGAAGACGAACAGACCCACGCGAACCATGCGCCGCGCTCCTTGCTGGTCGGCTTTATCCAGCCGCGACTTGAAGAGATTCTCGAACTGGTGCGCTCAAGGCTGAGCGATAGCGGCGTGGGCCCGATGGCCGGTCGCCGCGTTATCCTGACCGGCGGCGCAAGCCAGATGCCGGGGCTGCGCGACCTTGCCCAGCAGGTTCTGGATAAGCAGGTGCGCCTTGGTCGCCCGATCCGCATTGACGGCCTTGCCGAAGCGGTAAACGGCCCGGCCTTCGCGACGACCGCAGGCCTGCTGACCTATGTCGCAGAGCGCAGCGATGAAATGCCCGCCGAGATCATGGCCCAGATCGAGCCCGGAAATCTCTGGCAGCGCGTTAAGTATTGGATGCGCGAAAACTGGTAATCGGAATCTCGGAATTTCAGAATCTCAGAATCTCGGAAATTTAGGGATTTCTGAGAATTACACACAGTTACCCCCACGCTTTTCAACAGCGGCTTTCATGTTTATTTCACCGCTAGGCTTGAATTAAATGTGAATAAACCCAATGTTATCCACAGATTCCTCCGTTCCGGGGGTTCACGAATCGTCATTCCTTTGACAGACTCGAAAACGTGAGTCGCAAGAGTCACTTAGCTAAGTACTTTGAAGTAACGAACAAGGCATAAGGAGAGTTAATAACGGCGTATTTCTTACATTTCCTGTAGAAATCCCATTTCTACCTCTTTCCTAAGAAGAACAAACAAAATAGAATCAAAGTATCTCGCCTTTACGGAGGAATTCATCAAATGATCAACGTCAGAATGCAGCAAAAAGAAGTGAAAAAATTGTCCCCCAAGATTACAGTGATCGGTGTCGGTGGCGCCGGCGGTAATGCCGTTAATAATATGATCTCTTCCGGCCTTCAGGGCTGTGAGTTCGTTGTGTGCAACACCGACGCGCAGGCGCTTGACGGCTCTATGAGCGATGTCAAGGTGCAGCTCGGCGCGGAAGTGACTGGCGGGCTGGGCGCTGGTGCCAAACCGGAGATCGGTTCTGCTGCAGCTGAAGAGTCGCTTGAAGAAGTTACGCAATATCTTGAAGGCTCTAATATGGCCTTTATTACCTGCGGCATGGGCGGCGGGACCGGGACCGGGGCTGCGCCGGTCATCGCAAAGGCCTGCCGCGACCTCGGCGTTCTGACCGTTGGCGTTGTTACCAAGCCTTTCCATTTTGAGGGCACGCACCGTATGCGTCAGGCTGAAGCCGGCATCGAGGAAATGCAGCAATATGTCGATACGCTGATCGTTATCCCGAACCAGAACCTTTTCCGGGTTGCGAACGAAAAAACCACCTTTGCCGAAGCCTTTAAAATGGCTGATTCTGTTCTACAGTCCGGCGTGCGCGGCGTGACCGACCTGATGGTTATGCCCGGCCTGATTAACCTGGATTTTGCCGATATTCGCTCCGCGATGCTGGAAATGGGTAAAGCGATGATGGGTACCGGCGACGCCGAAGGTGAGCGCCGTGCGATTGAAGCCGCAGAGGCCGCGATTAACAATCCGCTGCTTGATGATGTGTCGATGAAAGGCGCCCGCGGCGTAATCATTAACGTCACCGGCGGCATGGATATGACCCTGTTCGAAGTTGACGAAGCCTGTAACCGCATCCGCGACGAAGTCGACCCGAATGCCAACATCATCTTCGGTTCCACTTTTGATGAGAATCTCGAAGGTGTCATGCGCGTTTCCGTGGTTGCCACCGGCATTGACGCCGAGCCTGTAACCAAGGCCAAGCCGACGACAGGTTCACGGATCAATGTTTTGACCGGACAGCAACAGCAAGAACGTAAGCTCGAACGCTCCACTCCGAATACCGAAGTTGCTTCAATGGCAGCTCCTGTGTCCGCATCTGCCGCGGCACCGGTCTCGGCCGAAGGCAAACAGGGCGACAAGCCGGCTTCTATTATGTCGGGAACGTCGGTAAGCGCGCCGGTGAAAACCGAAGCTGCCATGTCTGCAGCGCCGATGTCCGGACAGACCAATATTCCCTCTCGTGGGCCGGTAACGGCGTCTGCGATGAGCTATGCCGCAGCGATTGCCGCGACAAAAAAGTCTGAAGAGCCGGAAGGCGATATGTTTGAACAGCATGCACTGGAAGCTGGTAACCTTGCTCTGGCCGAGCCGCAGCGTGTTGTCGAACCGAATGAAGCACCGGCGCAGCAATATGCCCAGCAGCCGCAGCAGCAGCAATCATCGCCGGCTCCTGCCGGTGCGTTGCGCGGATCTGTTTATAATGATGCTTTTATTCCGCCGCAACCGGTCGAGCCGGAGCGTCAGGATAGCGGCTATGGCCCCGACCTTGGTATGGGTCAGCTCTCTGCGCCGAAGCGTGTTAATGTCGAGCCGCCTGCCCAGACTGTTACATCATCTGGTCTTAACCTAAAGCCGCCAGTAC
>CBDUPU010000080.1:0-9013 GCA_965369185.1 uncultured Rhodospirillales bacterium | reverse complement strand
TGTCTATTGGACTGATTAAATATTTCCGACCGATGCCGGCATTTTTCGCGGCATGGGCGCCGATGTTACCATTATTAACCGCGGCCACTGCATTCTAAGTTCATTCGATCAAGATATGCGCGACAATCTGGCGCTGGAGATGAAAAAGCAGGGTATCAAACTGGTTTATAACTGCGAACCGAGCAAAATCGAGAAAATCGGCAATCGCCTGCGGCTTCACACCAATCAAGGTACCGTTCTGGAAGCCGATACAGTCATGGCGGCGATCGGCCGCGTTCCCCTTACCGACCCGATGAATATAAAAGCGGCGGGCATTGCCGTTGAAAAGAACGGCAAGATTAAAACCAACAAAAATAACGAAACCAATATCCCGCATATTTATGCAGTCGGTGATGTCACCAACGACCATAATTTGACACCGGTCGCGATCGAGGAAGGTCACGCGCTGGCCGACCGGCTGTTCGGCGGTATGCCTGCCCGTTATTGCGAATATGATAATATCCCGACAGCAGTTTTTTCACAGCCGCCGATCGGTACAGTCGGCATGACCGAAGCCGAGGCGCGCGAACAGAAAATCGATTACGAGATTTACCAGTCATCTTTCCGCCCGATGAAAAGCACCATGAGCGGACGTGACGAGCGCAGCTATATGAAGTTGATCGTCGAACGCGGCAGCGGCAAGGTACTTGGCGCGCACATGCTTGGCGACGATGCGCCGGAAATTATCCAGTTGGCAGGGGTCGTGCTGAAAATGGGGGGTACCAAGAAAGATTTCGACCGCACGATCGGCATTCATCCGACCGCGGCAGAAGAGTTTGTCACCATGAGACAGCCCAAGCCATCGCCATAGGAATCACTACAGCCATAAATCCGGTAAGAGCGGGTCTTATCAATCTTCGTAGAAAGTCGCGCGGCCGCGGGCAATATCGTCTTCAGCCTGCTTTATGACGCGCGCCATGACGGGGCCGTAAAGCTGCTTGCTGGCTTCAGTGAACATCGTTTCGCCGAGCTGCTCACGCAAGAAAGCAATGACGGTGCGCGGGCCGGCAGTCGTAACGCCTCTTTCTTCCATGATATTGACGGTTTCCTTGATGGTCTGTTCATAACTGACCCCTGCCGAAGTGGCGACGTCGGCTTCGTGCAGCAGCATCGCCATAAGCACCAGACGCGGATTGTCTTCATAGCGGCGCAGTTTGCCCATCATCATCATGCTGACATCTTCCCGGTCGCAGTCCCAGAAATAATGCTTGTAAATCTTCTTCATGCGAATGCACGGGCTGTTATCACCGGCGAAAAAAGTAATGTCGGTACAAAATACGATCGTTTCAATATCGCCAAGCTGGTCTTCCGGAATCTCGAGCGCATCGAAATAAGGGCCGGAAAGAGACAGGGCGTATTGTTCCATCTGTCCGGGCGTGTACATGCCTTCGCGAAGATTATCACCGCCCTGATGACCAAGATCATGGATGCACGACGCGGCCAGAAGCTCGGCAATCTGGATTTCATTCAAAGCACGGTTGGTGTCCTTGAACAAACCGTTATGTACGCGAATCAGCCTGATGCCATGAAAGACGACTTTGCGGTAATGTTCGTTACCGTGATATTGCAGCGTATTGGGGTACTCTGCCAGAATCGCAGACAAGAAGGCCGCTTTGACGATCGGGGCATTCACATCCAGGCCGAACTGTTCGATAGCAAGCGCGACCATACCAGTCAGGGCCGGGCCACCGCCCTCTTCTTCCCAGCGCTGAAACGCAATCGTAACATTTTCGCCAAATGTCTCCATATCGTCGCCGAACAGCAGGTCAAACACCTCCTGCGAGCGCTCGTAATCTTTGGAAAAACTGTCCTGCAGCTCGTCAAAACGTTTTATCAGAATATCTTTATCAAGAAATCCTTCTTCGGTCTCGACTGTTTCCACAATCGGCCGAAGCTCTGTAAAAAGCTCTTCAATTTGCATGTTAGCGCCGTTTTTTGCTGCCGGTTTCTGAGACAAAACACCCCTCTCGGATATGGGAGCCAAGGATAAATGTCCTACATTTATACCTTAACAGAAAAAGAAGTAAAAACAGTTTATAGAAAAACTGGCCATAATCCTTGCGCTGCACAAGTGAAATGGCCTAAATCATAAATATAATTTAGCGGAGTGTGATATGAGCAATACTTGGAAACCGGATAGTTGGCGCAACAAGCCGGCAAAACAACTACCTGATTACAAGGACCCTGACGCCTTGCATCAGGTCGAGGATAAACTTGCAAAATTGCCGCCGCTGGTTTTTGCCGGGGAAGCCCGCAATCTACGAGAAAGACTCGCCGATGTCGCCGCGGGTAAAGCCTTTTTATTGCAAGGCGGCGACTGTGCCGAGAGCTTTGCCGAATTCGGGGCGGACAAAATCCGCGACACTTTCCGCGTTTTGCTGCAAATGTCCGTGGTCCTGACATTTGCCGGATCCCTGCCGGTCGTCAAAATGGGGCGCATGGCCGGACAGTTTGCCAAGCCGCGCTCCTCGGACAATGAAACGCAAGGTGACATCACCCTGCCAAGCTATCGCGGCGACAGCATTAACGGGCTGGAATTCACACCGGAATCCCGTGAGCCTGCGCCCGAGCGCATGATGCAGTCCTATTACCAGGCTGCGGCAACGCTAAACCTGCTGCGTGCTTTTGCACAAGGCGGTTATGCAGACCTGCACCGCGTCCATGGATGGACACTGGATTCCCTGACAGACAGCCCGCTGACCGAGCGATATGAGCAACTGGCCACGGAAATTGACAAATCCCTCGCCTTCATGTCGGCCTGCGGCATCTCCGGCGAGAGAACGCCCGAGTTGGTGCGCCAGACAGAGTTTTACACCTGTCACGAAGCGCTGCTGCTGCCATACGAGCAGGCACTGACCCGAATCGACAGTACCAGTGGCCACTGGTACGACTGTTCTGCCCATTTCGTCTGGATCGGGGCGCGTACGCACCAGCTTGACGGGGCACAGATCGAGTTCGTTCGCGGCATTCGCAACCCGATCGGACTGAAATGCTCGCCCGACCTTGACCCGGATACGCTGCTGCGCCTGATCGATATTCTCAACCCGCTTAACGATCCCGGGCGCTTGACTCTGATCGCGCGGATGGGCGCAAGCAACGTCGAGGACAAGCTGCCGGCGCTGCTGCGCAGGGTCAAGGAAGAAGGCCGCAACGTTGTCTGGTCCTGCGACCCGATGCACGGCAATATCGTGAAGGCTGATTCAGGTTACAAGACCCGCCGCTTTGACGACATTGCCACCGAAATCAAAGGCTTTTTCGCGGCCCACCGCACCGAGGGCACCCACCCCGGCGGCATCCATCTGGAACTGACCGGACAGGACGTGACAGAGTGCACCGGCGGCGCTTACAAGCTGTCAGATGGTGACCTGTCCGACCGCTACCACACGCACTGCGATCCGCGTTTGAACGCCAATCAGTCGCTGGAACTCGCCTTCCTTGTCGCTGACGAGCTGAAAAACGCCTATAAAAACGGCCAGAATGTTCAGGCCGTCGCGGCGGAATAACGGCACGCGAAAATATACGAATGGATGCCAGCCTGCGCTGGCATGACGATGTAAGAAGAATACAATGACCAAGGCATTAAACATCACACTGGCGCAGGTGAACCCGATTGTCGGGGACCTGCCCTATAATCTGGATCTGATCCGCAGGGTGCGTGACGATGCGCCGGCAGGAACCGACCTGATTGTTTTTCCCGAAATGATCATTTGCGGCTATCCGCCGGAAGACCTGATTTTAAAGCCATCATTCCTTGACCAAATAGGCCATCACATCGAAATACTGGCAGAGGAAAGCACGCGCCATGCGCCGCACCTCATTGTCCCCGCTCCGGTCCGTATTGATGGCAAGCCGCGCAATGCCGCGCATTTGATTGGCGGCGGCAAAGTCATAGCAACCATTTGCAAGAACCATCTGCCGAATTATGGTGTTTTCGATGAGGCGCGCATCTTTACCTCTTCCCCGATGCCTGAGCCTGTCGAGTTTCGCGGCCATAAGCTCGGCATTATGATTTGCGAAGATATGTGGTTTCCCGATGTTGCCGCGCATCTGAAAAGCAAGGGCGCGGAACTGCTGATCAGCGTTAATGCCAGCCCCTATGAGGCAGAGAAAAACCATATCCGGCTTGACCATGCGCGCAGCAGGGTCAAGGAAACCGGCTTGCCGCTTATATACGTCAATCAGTGCGGCGGTCAGGACGAGCTGGTATTTGACGGCGCCTCTTTTGTTCTTAACGAAAACGGACAAGTCATTGTTCAGGCAGAGGAATTTGTCGAAGACATCCACCACACAAATTGGGAATGGCGTGAAACCGGCCACTGGCTTTGCGGGACAGATGCGCTGATCCCTATTCATAACGGAGCAGACGCGATCTATCAGGCGCTGGTAATCGGGCTTCGCGACTATGTGGTTAAAAACGGCTTTCCCGGTGTTCTGATCGGCATGTCAGGCGGTATCGACAGCGCCTTATCGGCTGCCGTTGCCGTTGACGCCCTTGGTGCCGAGTCCGTGCGCTGCGTCATGATGCCCTCTAAATTCACATCGCAGGAAAGCCTTGAAGATGCGGCCGCCTGCTCGAAAATGCTCGGCGTCCAGCATGACACCATTTCAATCAAGAATCCTGTAGAAGCATTTGAAATAGAATTAAAAAACCACATCGCACCAACCACGCCGACGACCACCTATGAAAATATCCAGCCACGCTGCCGCGGCCTGATTTTAATGGCGCTATCCAACGCCACAGGCAAAATGGTTTTATCGACCGGCAACAAGTCGGAAATGGCCGTCGGCTACGCCACACTCTATGGCGATATGTGCGGCGGTTACAATGTGTTAAAGGATGTTTATAAGACGCAGGTTTATGAGCTTTCTCGCTGGCGCAACGCCCACAAACCAGACCATGCCCTCGGCCCCGAAGGTACCGTTATCCCCGAGAACATTCTGACCAAAGCCCCGACAGCGGAGCTGAAGGACAACCAGACTGATCAGGACACGTTACCGCCTTATGACACACTCGATGCCATCCTGACCGGCCTTATAGAGAACGACCTTGGCGTCGCCGATATTGCCGCGCAGGGGCATGACCCGGATATTGTGCAAAAAGTCTGGCAGATGCTCGACCGCGCCGAATATAAACGCAGGCAGGCACCGCCCGGAGTCAAGATCACCTCCCGCGCTTTTGGCCGCGACCGGCGTTATCCGATCACCAACCACTTTCTGAAATAAGCCGCGCAACAGAGGGCCGGATTCGCTTTACGCCTCTCTTGTAACTATTGCAAAAGTGCGGCGAACGCGCTATTCCAGAGTAAGAATTTGAAAGGCCTTTAGAAAATGAGCGTTAGAGTTAGATTTGCCCCTTCCCCGACCGGTTATCTGCATGCAGGGAACGTCCGCACTGCCGTAGTTACATGGCTGTTTGCACGCAATCTTGGCGGCCACTTTCTGCTTCGGATCGACGATACCGATCTTGAACGCTCAAAAACCGAATATGAAGAAGATATTGAAAGCAGCCTGATGTGGCTCGGCATTAACTGGGACGAAAAGGCCCGGCAGCGCGACCGTAATGCACGCTATCAGGAACTGATTGAGAAGCTGAAAGCTGAAGGCCGTCTATACCCTTGCTACGAAACAACGGAAGAGCTGTCTCTCAAGCGCAAGACGCAACTTTCTCGCGGCTTGCCCCCTATTTATGACCGCGCGGCACTGAACCTTTCCGATGCCGACAAAGCTGAATACGAAGCGCAAGGCCGTAAACCGCACTGGCGTTTCAAGCTGGAGCACACGCCAATCGAATGGAACGACCTTGTTCGCGGGCCGGTAAAGTTCGAAGGTGCGAGCCTGTCTGACCCTGTGCTTCTGCGCGAAGATGGCAGCCCGCTCTATCATCTGTGCTCGGTCATTGATGATATGGATTACGACATCACCCATGTTGTGCGCGGCGAAGACCATGTCTCCAACACAGCCGCCCACATCCAGATGTTCGAAGCGCTGGGCCACAAGGCACCGCAATTCGCCCATTTGCCCATGATTTCCGACAAGGAAGGCGGCAAGCTGTCAAAACGTCTTGGCAGCATGAGCGCACGCGAATTCCGCGACAATGAAAAGCTGGAACCGATGGCGATTGTCAGCCTGCTCGCCCGTTTGGGCAGCGCCGACCCTATCGTGCCGTTCACCAATATGGCGCCGCTGATTGAGCAGTTCGACATTTCCAAATTCTCCAAAGGCGCGCCGAAATTCGATATGGAAGAATTGCTGCGTCTTAACGAAAAAATCATCCATGAAACACCGTTCGAGGACGTCAATGTCCGCCTCGCCAATATGGGCATGGAAGAGCTTGACGAAAATTTCTGGTATGCGGTGCGCCCCAACCTCACCAAGCTGGAAGATATTGCGGAATGGTGGCAGGTCGCTAACGGGCCGGTAGAGTCCGTAATTGATGATCCTGACTTTGCCGCACAGGCAGCCGAGCTTCTGCCCGCCGAACCATGGAACGAAAATACATGGAAAGACTGGACGGACAAGGTCAAGGAAAGCACTGGTCGCAAGGGACGTGATCTGTTTATGCCGCTGCGCAAGGCCCTGACCGGCATGGAGCATGGTCCGGATCTTGGTTCCTTACTGCCGCTGCTCGGCGCAGACAAGGTAAAGAACCGCCTGACCAAGCGCCGCGAAGCCGCTTAAAACAAATAGATAAAATCCAATCTTAATTTAGCCGTCGGTTAAATCTTCTTCCCTATACTTTGAATTGTAGGGGGAATGAATGCGGCCACTTGTTAAAACAGCAAACAGAATTGATACGGTCTGGACAGCGTTTATTATGTTCCCGGCCGTCATGTTGCTTCTGAATGTAGGCATCGCCCTGCACCAAGGAAGCGCCACCCCTGCCCAGCTTACCAGCGCCGCCAACGAAGTCGCGGTCAAATTCTCCGGTCAGTATATGCCCTATATTGAAACAACCAGCGCAACAATGCTTAACGGTGTTGAAAAGCTGGCATCCATGCTCGGTTCATGCGCCGGTCGCAGCTCCGGCCCTGTTTACACGAATCCGGCTATGGCACGCGGTAATGGCTGCGCCCTTGGCAAACGCTTTCAAAGCACCGCTCCGGTTATCAGGCCCTATACCGCCTATCGCTAAACTGGCATTGGCGGCAAAATTTAATAAAATCCCCAGCATTTTTAAGATGTTAGCAAGATTGTACTGCTATGATCAAAAATAGCCGCCATGGGTTTACGGCTGGAAAGAGGAATACCATGTTTCGCGCTTCTACATTATTCAGATTTGCTGTCGATAAGACAGGTTCCATCGCGCCGCTTACGGCGCTTATGTTGCCGCTTTTGATGGGCATGGCAGGTGTTGGCGTGGATGTCAGCTTCTGGATGCACAACCAGCGCAACATGCAGGCCGCCGCCGATGCCGCTGCACTAGCTGCGGCTTATGAGCTCGGCAACGACTTTTCCGAGCAGGACGCCATTGCGGCCGGGCTTAAAGAGGCCATAAATAACGGCTATCAAAACGTTGACGGCAACAGTCTCAGCATTTCGTTTTCTGAAGACGGCAGCAACACCATTGCAGCCGTGCAGCTTACCAGCAAAGAGAATAAATACTTTTCACAGGTCCTGTATAAGGGTGATATTTACGCCACTGTTACCGCCTCTTCTGCTGTCATTATGCCGCAGGGCGGCTATTGCCTGCTCAGCCTCGACGAAACCGCAGACGGCGCAATTACCGCAGTCGGCGCGGTCGATATTGATTCCGCAAGCTGCGGGATCGCGGTGAACTCCAACAGCGACAGCGCTTTGGACCTTAGTGGTAACGTTGATATCGATATTAGTATGGGCGAGCTTTCCATTGTCGGTGACATGGACGTTAGCGGCTCGGTCGATCTGGAAACGGGTACGACCGTTACTGGCGCAAACCCAAAAAGCGACCCTTATGAAGATCTGGAAGTTCCGGACAGCTTTGATCCGGATGATTGTGATTACAACAATACAAACGTTAACGGCGACGGCGTATTAAATCCAGGCACCTATTGCGGCGGTATCCGGATCGGCGGCAATGGCGATGTTGTCTTTAATCCCGGCGTTTATTACCTGGTTGATGGCGATCTGCGTATTGTCGGTAATGGCAGCATTACGGCAGAGGGCGTTACAATTATCCTGACCAGCAGTGATGGCGGTGCCAGTACAGGCAACCTTGATATTTCCGGTGGTAAGGACATGCTTTTCACAGCACCCGAAGATGGTGACCTTAGCGGTGATGAAGCGCAATTCGAAGGCGTCGCATTTTATCAGGACCGCAACGCGCCAGATGACGGGTCTTGTAACAGTCTTACAGGCAACTCCGCGCTTGACCTGATCGGCTCCGCCTATTTCCCAACACGCTGCCTTGATATTGGCGGTAACGCCGCGGACAATAACTCGCAGGCATCCACTTGTTCACGCGTAATTGCCCTCACAATCCGTCTTCACGGCAATCCGAATATGGGCAATGATTGCGACGGCGTTGATCTGCCGGAAAACGGGGACTTTATCGTGAGGTTAATTCTGTAATGAGAGATTATTTCAAAGACGAGGCCGGGGTAGCCGCTACGGAATTCGCATTGGTTGCGCCTATCCTGATTTTAATGATGGTCGGGCTGCTGGATTTCGGCACCTACGTAAACCAGCAGATGAAACTGGAAAACGTTTCGATGGCGGCGGCACAATATATCCTTCTCGGCGGCGACGAAGATGCGCTGCAAGATGAAATTCTTACACCCGCCAATCTCGACCTGACAATGGACGATATAACGGTCAGCCATATTTACGAATGCGAGGACGGCGCAGAAGCCTCCGAGGGTGATGATTGCGGTGAAGGCGATTATTTACGTGAATATGTCGAGGTGACGCTCAGCAAAAATTATGATGCGTTTATTTCCTATGCGGGTCTGCTTGATAACATGACTCTAAGAGGCAGAGTACGATTGCAAAAAGGGTA
>CBDUPU010000079.1:0-9052 GCA_965369185.1 uncultured Rhodospirillales bacterium | reverse complement strand
CCGTTTATTCTGACCGGCTCGATCACCGCGCTGACCAGCCTTGATTTCCTCGGCCTTGGCCTGCCGCCGGGCAGCCCGTCGCTCGGTGAGCTTCTGGCGCAAGGCAAGAATAATTTGCAGGCGCCGTGGCTTGGTATGACCGCCTTCGTTAGCCTCGCGCTAATGCTGTCCCTGCTTACCTTTATCGGCGAGGCGGTGCGGGATGCCTTTGATCCGCGCAAAACAAACCTCTAGATAGCGCCCTTTTTCCGGTCTATAATCCCTGAAAAAATAAATAATAATAAAAATAAAAAACAGGGAGACATGTCATGGGAAGACCAAGACCCGCGCCGTTCACGGCGGACGGGGAGAAGATTCCAACGCGCCTGACACTGGCCTTTTCAAAGGCCGCAGATATTGCCCGCATCGGTAAATTCTTCGACCCGGCTATCAAATCAAAAATCGACCCGAAAAGTTTTGTCGTCAAACGCGAAAAACCGATCTTTGACGCGACAATCAGTAACGGCCGCGCCGCCTTTTTATATGACCGCGCCAGCGGCGAAGCCTTTACCCTTACAATGGCCTATCACGTCAATGACGCGAACGGCGACCACCAGTACAGTGAAATCGGCACCTCTATCAGCCGCCTGGCCGGTTACAAGGCGGCGCAACTGGTCATTGCCGCTCTGGTGCTGAAAGAATGGTGGCACAGCGAACCGTCCGGCATGATTGCCACAGAGATCCTGCCCAGCAATATGCCGTCCCTAAAAGTCTATCGCGACCATCTTGGCTGGGAGCCCGTCACCGACCCGGACAAAGTCGCGGAATTGCACAAGCTTTGTAACGAATTTATCAGCCCCGAAGACCAGGGGAACCAGACGATCTGGTTTTCCTGCACCCCTGGCGTCCTGCCGAAAATGGCGCAAATCCTGCTGGATTATATGGGCGATCCTTCCTTACGCAACAAGCATACCGGCCATAGTATCGGGCTTGACCTTAGCGCCCTCGCTGCAGCCGGGCTGACACGCGCGCGGCTTGAAGTGATTGCAAAGGGCGTCACAGATAAAAAGCTGCTGCAAAATCCGAACGGCGGCGGCAACGGCCCCGCACCCAAACCGTAAAAGGGAGGACAAAATGGTACGCAAGCATTTTGAAACCCACGCCAAAAACGAGATCAACCGGGGCAAGCTGATCAAATCCGGCGCGCATTATTATGTGCGCTATATGAACCATAGCGATCTTGACCTTAATCTCGCCCTGCAAGATAACGTGCTGAAAACGCTCCGGCTGCTTGGCAAGACCCACTACATTATCGCCAAGGACAAAGCCTATCTCGGCAAATTACTCAATCGCGGCAATGCCATTATCGGCACTTTTGTACCGGACGATGATCCGAAAAAGCCCGACCGTCTGGCGGCGCATATGCTGGTGGTCTATCCGCAAAACCAAAGCGAAACCGGCCTGTCCGATCCTTCCGTGCTGCCGGATAAGGACCTTGGCAAGATCTCGGTTGTTTCCAATATCCTTGTCCATCAGGATTTTCGAGGCAACCGCCTGATGCAACAGATGCTGGATGAATGGCTGAAGCTGGCCACTGACGACGGCAAAAGTCACGCAATCGCCGAAATCTGTATCGACAACCCGTTCAGCTGGGGCGTGTTTCTGGATTGCGGCTTTGTGATTTATGCCGAAGGCCATGATGCGCGCGACGGCTCGGACCTTGTTTATGTACACAAGCCGCTTGATTGCGAATTCGTTTACAGCAGCGACCCGAAAGATGTCACCATGATAAGGCTGTTCGATGAACATGACGCGGTTGATCCGAAAGCGCACAGGCAGCTCAAAGACTTGCTTGCACAAGGCTATCACGTGATTGACTTTGACCGCGGCAGCAAACTTATGCTGCTCGCAAAATGTGTCGGTACGATGCCGCTAAATGAATTGAAACAAACGCCGGCGAAGCCTATAAATGACAATAAGCCGCGCTAGATGAATACAGCTAGATAACACGCGAAGTTTTAACAAGGAGATCAAAGCCATGCCAGTGATCAACAGTATTGCCGCCCTTAAAGACGAAGCCGCCGCGTGGCGGCGGGAACTGCACCAGAACCCGCAAACCTCTTACGAAGAAGAGTTTGCCTCCTCTTTCGTGAAAAAGAAGCTGGCTGAATGGGGCATTCCGTTTAAAGACGGCATTGCGGTCACCGGCGTTGTTGCGACGATCGAAGGCCAGAAGACAGATTCCGGCCGTACGATCGGTCTGCGCGCGGACATGGACGCGCTTGATATCACCGAAAAATCCGGCCTGCCGCACGCATCCAAGAATCAGGGCAAAATGCACGCTTGCGGCCATGACGGCCACACGGCCACACTGCTGGCCGCAGCAAAGTATCTCAGCGAAAACCGCAATTTCAACGGCACCGTCCATTTGATTTTCCAGCCTGCCGAAGAAGGCGGGCGCGGCGCGCACAAAATGATGGAAGAAGGCCTGTTCAAGGAATTTCCATGCGATGCGGTTTACGGCCTGCATAACTGGCCCGGCCTGCCGGTCGGCAAAGTTGCGACCCGCTCCGGCCCGATCATGGCCAGCGTCGATGAGTTTGTTATCGACATTACCGGCGAAGGCGGCCACGCCGCGATGCCGCACAGCACGATCGATCCGGTCGTTGTCGCCAGCCACCTTGTCATCGCATTGCAAGCCATTGTCAGCCGCAACGTTGATCCGGTTGAAACTGCTGTACTGAGCGTCACCAACGTCAATGTCGGCACCGGCGCTTTTAACATTATCGCAGATACGGCGCGCCTGACCGGTACGGTGCGGACCTTTAACAACGAAGTTCGCAAAATGATCAGTCAGCGGATCGAAGAAACGATGAATCATATCTGCAAGGCCTATGGCGCTACCGGCAAGCTTGATTATGATTTCAATATCGATGCGACGATCAACAGCGCAGACGGCGTTGACATGGCCGCAAAAGCGATCAGCGAAGTCGTTGGCGAGAACAACGTTGATGTGAACTACCCGCCAAGCATGGGGGGCGAAGATTTCGGCGCGTACCTGACCGAAAAACCGGGCGCGTTTATCTTTGTCGGCCAAGCCGTAGAAGGCGAAAAAGACAGCCCGCACAATCGCGGCCTGCACAGCCCCTACTATGATTTCAACGACGACATTCTGCCGATTGGCGCAAGCTTCTTTGCAAAAGTCGTCGAGAAATCAATGCCGCTTGAATAAGTAATTTTAGCGAAGCCATATCTCTGATTGACACGGCGCAGCAAAAACTGCTTTCATGTTTTTGATATGAACAGTTTTGCGACCACATACGCACGCCCACTGTGCCGACGTCCGCGACCGATGACAGCCGTCATTGCGTCTCGCGGTTATGTGTCTTGCTGAATTTAATATCCAGACTTCCCTGACATAAAAACTGAAACCCGTAATGACCGGCTCACCTTGAGACCGGGCTACGTTGTTTGTCTGTTTTCTTGGTTTTCCGGTCATCCTTAACTTACCAAGAGGACGACACTGACAATGAAAAAGACAACAAAGCTAAGCGCACTTTTTGAAGACTATGCCTGCGGGGAAATCAGCCGCGGCAGGCTTATCAAATCGGGGGCTGATTATCTCGTCCGCCATATGGATTATAGCGACCTTGACCTGAGTATCGCATTGCAGGACCACGTACTACAAACGCTCAAGAAGCTCGGCGCTTCAAACTACATTATTGCCAAGGACAAAGCCTATCTTTCCAGACTTTTGGATCGCGGCAGCGCGATTATCGGGACGTTTGTGCCTGATACCAACCCGCAACAGCCTGACCGGCTAGCGGCGCATATGCTGGTGGTTTATCCGCACAAGGAAAGCGACACCGGCTTGTCCGATCCGTCCGTTCTCGGAAACATTGATTTGGACAAGGTCGCGGTGGTGTCGAACATCCTTGTCCATGAAGATTTTCGCGGCAACCGGTTGATGCAGCAAATGCTGGAAGAAGGGCTGAAACTGGCAGCGGCCAACAACAAAAGCCACGCCATTGCAGAAATCTGTATCGACAACCCGTTCAGCTGGGGTGTGTTTCTAGATTGCGGCTTTGCAATTTACGCCGAAGCGACCGATCCGGAAGACGGTGCCGAGCTGGTTTATGCCCACAAGCCGCTAGAAAGCGCATTTATTTACAGCCGCGACCCGCAGGAAGCCAAAACCATCCAGATATTTGATGGACAGGGCATACTTGACCCGCAGGCGCACCAGACGCTGAAAGACTTACTGGCACAGGATTATCACGTGACCGGTTTTGATCGCCGCAGCAATACCATGCAGCTTGCCAGATGCATCGGCACAGCACCGCTCAGTCAATTCAGGCAAGTGCCGCGCAGTCCTATGAATGATAACAGGCCATAAGCCTGATTAGCGGGAATAGGTATTGAGGATCGGGCTGTTATATTGCGGCTGCCCGGTCTGCGGTTCGTCCTGTGCAGGCTCTTCATGCTCGAGGATTTTCTCGACATCTTCCTGCCGTTCCAGCGTACCGAGCGGCGGGCGCAATTCCGGCGCGTTATAATTCAGCCCTTTTGCGTAGCCTGCCTGCAATTCGTAAAGGCCGGCATCAAGATCAGTCAGTTCCGCATTGTCGGTACCGACCTCTGTCAGCTTTTCGACGAGATTACGCAGATTGGTAACGCTATCGAAATTCTTGCCTTCTGCTCCGATCTGGTTCTGCTTATATGTATTTTGCAGCTCTTCGACCAGTTCGCTGTCGCCAAGATCATAGGCGGCCGTCAGAGCGTCCATGAACTGAAGTTCCACCTGGGCCTGGAGTTCGTTAAGATCCGCGCCTTGCATAAAATAAAATCCGCTAAAATTTACCTGCTATAGATAAACGTAGCGGATTTTCGTTAATTTTCAGTAATCAGAACCGAAATTTAGCCTTTCATGCGCTCCATCGTTTTGGTGCTATCGAGCACTTTCGTTTTCAAATCTTCCTGCAACTTGTTCAGGCGATCAATCAGCGCGCCATCGACGCTGCGAAATTGCGGCAAGCGCTCGCCAAACTCGGCGGAAGCTTTTTCATAGGTATCGGACAGGCGATTTTTATCGTCCTGCAACGCTGCAAAAGAAATGGCGTCCCGCTTGGCCAGCGCCATCGCTTCACGATCCATCAAATCGATAAACTGTTCGATTAACTTGGTCATTTGCTTGACCGCAGCGGTCGGGTCTTGCGGCAAGACGGGTTGGTTCGGGTTCATTTACGGCTCCTTCACAGCTAATTTTCGGCATCATATCATAAATTATTCCGTTCAGGTCAGAGGAAAGCTGTGGTTAAATGGCAACCATGGAAGATGAGGACAAAAAAGCAAAAGAACAAAAGCCGCCCCTGCTGCGGATCAGCAATCTCGGCGTTACCTTCAAGACGCCGGGCGGTGTGTTCGAGGCCGTCAAAGATACCTCCTTTGACATTCAAAAAGGCGAAACGCTTGCCGTCGTCGGCGAATCCGGCTCGGGCAAGTCGGTCACGGCGCTGTCCATAATGCAATTGCTGCCCTACCCGCTTGCTGCGCACACGCCCGCCTCCTCGATCCTGTTTGACGGGCAAGAGCTTGTCGGCGCGCCGGACAGTTTTATGCGCACCATTCGCGGCAAGCGCATCGGCATGATTTTTCAGGAGCCGCAAAGCTCTCTGAATCCGCTGCATTCAATTGAACGCCAAGTCGGCGAAGTGCTGCGCCTGCATCAGGGCATGGACAAGGATGCCGCCCGCAAGAAAGTAATGGAACTGCTCGACATGGTCGGGCTGCCAAAGATGAAAGAGCGACTGAGCGCCTACCCGCACGAGCTTTCCGGTGGCCAGCGCCAGCGCGTCATGATCGCCATGGCACTTGCCAACAATCCAGACCTTCTGATCGCCGACGAACCGACAACGGCGCTCGACGTCACAATTCAGGCGCAAATTCTGGAACTGCTCGAAGACCTTAAAAAAGAGCTGAATATGGCTCTGATGCTGATCACCCATGATCTGACCATCGTTGAAAAGATGGCGGATTATGTCTGCGTGATGAAGCACGGCGAAGTGGTTGAGCAAAAAGAAGGCAAGAAGCTATTCGCCAAGCCGGAACACGATTACACGAAAATGTTGCTCGCCGCCCAGCCAAAGGGCGCGGCAGTCGCGGTCAACCAGAATGCGGAAACCGTCCTCGAAGGCCGTGATATCAAGGTCTGGTTCCCGAAAGACAAAAACTTCTTCGGCAAACCGCAATCATGGGTCAAGGCGGTCGATGGCATCGACATTACCTGCCGCGCCGGGCAAACGGTCGGGGTGGTTGGCGAGTCCGGCTCCGGCAAGTCAACGCTCGGCTATTCGCTGCTGCGCCTTGCCCCCCTCACCGGCGGTACGGTCAATTTCAAAGGCGAAGACGTCACGGGCTTTGGCCGCAAGGAAATGCGCCCGCTGCGTAACAAGATGCAGATCGTCTTTCAGGACCCTTTTAGTTCTTTATCACCGCGCATGAGCGTACAGGGCATTATTGGCGAAGGCCTAAAAGTGCATTTCGGCGACATCAGCGAGAGCGAGCGCGAAGACCGTGTTGTTGAGGCGCTGCGTGATGTCGGGCTTGATCCTGATATGCGCAACCGTTATCCGCATGAATTTTCCGGCGGCCAGCGCCAGCGCATTTCCATCGCCCGCGCCATGGTGCTACACCCTGAATTTGTCGTGCTTGATGAACCGACCAGCGCGCTTGACCTGTCTGTTCAGGCGCAAATCGTCGATCTGCTGCGTGGTCTGCAGGAAAAATACAATCTCGCCTATATGTTCATCAGTCATGATCTGCGCGTGGTTCGCGCTATGTCCCATGAACTGCTGGTGATGAAAGACGGCAAGGTCGTTGAATCCGGCGCCAGCGATGAAATCTTCGATAATCCGCAGCGCGATTACACCAAAGACCTGCTGGAAGCAGCGCTAAACCTAAAAGCACGTAAGACCGCTTAACGGCCAGCGGCCAGCCCTTCCCGCCTCGGGTCTGCCGCGCCTAGCATTTTCCCGCTTTGAAACAGGATCGCTGTCAGGCCGGAATTCATCTCTCCGACAGAAACCTCATGCCCCATCGCCTCAAGCGGTTCTTTCAGCACCTCCAAGCCTGCTTCCAGTTCGACCCGATCACCACGGGCAAGAAAGTGCGGCATAGCCAGCGCTTCCTGCGGCCCCACGCCCCAGTCAATCACAGAGATGATACTCTGCGCGACAAAGCCGATAATCCGGCTGCCGCCCGCAGATCCCACCGCGAAGAACGGATCGCCGTCAGGGCCAAAGATAATCGTCGGCGCCATGCTGGATCGTGGGCGCTTGAAGGGGGCGACGCTGTTGGCCGTTCCCGGCTCGAAGTTAAAATCTGTAAGCTCGTTGTTCAGCAAAAAGCCGCCCACCATCAGTTTGGATCCAAACGCGCCTTCGATTGTGGTCGTCATCGACAAAATGTTCCCTTGCTGATCGACCATCACCATATGGCTGGTGCCGCGCTCTTTGTCCGATTTGCCCGCCAGCACCTCTTCCTGCCGCCGTTCCGGATCAATCAGGGCGCTGCGGGCGGCGAGATACGCGGGATCAATCAGCGCTGCACCGGGCGATTTTACAAAATCAGGATCAGCCATATATTGATTGCGGTCGGCAAAGGCGAGCCGTGAGGCTTCTGCGATCAGATGGATATTTTGCGCATTCATCCCGCCGCTTAAATCAAAGCGCTCCACCGTTCCCAAAATCGCCAGCAGCGTCAGCCCGCCGGATGACGGCTCATCCATCGAACAGATTTTATAGGCACGGTAAAAACCGCAGACCGGTGCGCGCTCTTTGACCTGATAAGCATTTATATCGCTTTCGCTCAAAAAACCGCCTGCCGGAGCGACCGTCTCGACAATGTCCGGTGCCAGTGTCTTGTAAAAATACCCCAGCCCGCCATCACGAAAATGGCGCAGCGTTTGTGCGTATTCCGGGTTCTTTAGCACCTGCCCTGCCTGCAGGGCATGGCCATCGGGATAGAAATATTCGCGCGCTGCCTCAAACCTGCCTAGCCTGCCCGCATCCGCCATGATTTGCGCCGAAAGACGCGGCGTCACGATGAAGCCGTTTTCAGCAAGATTAATCGCCGGAGCGAAAAGCTCTGCCGCCGGCAGTTCGCCGTAGGTTTTATACAGCCTGTGCAACAGCGCCGGGGTTCCCGGCACACCGACCGAACGGCCACCGATCACGGCATCGTAAAAATCCATCGGCGCGCCGTTTTCATCTAAGAACATTTCCGGCCAAGCCATTTCAGGCGCGGTTTCGCGGGCATCGAAGCTGGTTAGCCGTTCGCTTTTGGCCTCGTAATAAAGCGCAAACGCGCCGCCGCCAAGACCTGAAGATTGCGGCTCGACAAGCCCAAGAACAAGCTGCGCCGTGACGGCGGCATCTGCGGCGCTGCCGCCTTTCGCAAGAACAGCCTCCGCCGCCCTTGTGGCAAGCGGGTGCGCCGTGACCGCCATGTATTTCTGCGCGGAAACCGCCTGTTTTTCGCTGCTTCCGGTGGCGATTTCAGGTTCCGGACGCTGCTGCGCCAGCGCACCCGCTGCCACGCCAATGACCATGACAGTCAGGGCAATTAGTTGAAAAAAGCGTCGAAACGACCTATAATTGGAGATCTGCATAGTTTTTCCTTGATTGTACGCTGCCTTGCGTATAGGAATGCCTGTGGTTTTGAATTTAACAATTTTAACAGATCTTGAAAGAGGTGATTTAGTTGGTAAGCGTAAGTGTACGTGATAACAACGTCGATCAGGCGCTGAAGGTTCTCAAAAAGAAAATGCAACGTGAAGGCATTTTCCGCGAGATGAAACTTCGCCGCGACTTTGAGAAGCCGTCGCAGAAGAAAAAACGCGAAAAGGCCGAAGCAGTTCGTCGCTGGCGTAAAATGGAACGCAAAAAACGCGACCGCGATTAATCGTCGTTTTTGTCATACCAATGAAAAATCAGCCGGGCTTTGCAGTCCGGCTTTTTTGCGCGCTAGAACTGACAACTCAACTCAATGATTTTCAGGCTCGCGGTAATAGCTC
>CBDUPU010000078.1:0-9329 GCA_965369185.1 uncultured Rhodospirillales bacterium | reverse complement strand
GTGTAAAATCGCGGAAGCCGGAAGCCGAAAATTTGATGACATCTTCCTTGGTATCATCTTCAAGTTCGGTTGCCGTACCGACAATTGTATAGGCGATTAAGTGTGGCAGGTGCGAAGTAATGCCGAGCACAAGATCGTGCCGTTTTACATCCATAATTTCGATGATTGAACCGCAGGCTTCCCACAGTTTTGTGACTTTCTCTACGGCCTGAATATCCGAATCCGGCAGCGGCGTTATAATGCACCAACGTCCTTCGAATAATTCAGGAAACCCTGCTTCCGGTCCTGAATGTTCCGTACCAGCGATCGGGTGAGCGGGAATAAAATGTGCCTTATCGGCAACATGCGGCGAAACGGCCTTCACCACGGCCCCTTTGACGGAACCTGTGTCAGTAACGATCGCGCCGATTTTAAGAGAATAGCGAATTTGCTCGGCGACAATGCCGCACGCGCCGACCGGTACTGCCAGAACCACAAGGTCGGCATCTTCGACGCCTTTGCGCATGTCGGTCATAGCGCTATCGGCAAGACCAAGTTCCATCACTTTGTTACAAACAGCGCGGTCGGCATCGACAGCGACCAGTTCATTACAAAGCCCGTGTTTGCGGATGCAACGTGCCAGTGAAGAACCAATAAGGCCAAGACCGATAATCGTAATTTTGTTAAAGAGCATCTCGAGTCAGTTTTCCGGTCTTACTCGCTGCTGACAGCATTTTTGCCTACTTTGTCTTCATAAACCGGTGGTACCGGATAGCCGCCGAGACAAACGGATTTGGCATCCTGATCTTCGAACAGGCCAGCCAGTTTTTCGTTCAGGTCCCCTTCCGGATCGACGTAACCATCAACCTCAAGAAGGTGAAGTTTACGTCCCGGCCGCATTGCCGGACAGGTGTGCAAGCTAAGAGCGGTCAACCCCAAGGCTCCGGCCTTATCGACAATCCTGCCGCGACTGATATCTTCTTGCAGGTCAATTGCAATAAAACTGCGGTCTTCGCCAGAGGTCTCGTAACGCAAGCGCGCTACGACAAGTGCGCGATGCTCAAGATTCGGCTCTTCCTTGCTGCGATCTCCGAGCGGCAGGCGCGCCATAATACGCATCCCCTGATCGCCGCTTTCTTCGAGCATATAGCCCCACCAGGGATTGTTCTGATCATCTTCCGGCCATGGCATGACGGCGAATGTCGCGTCCCCCTCTCGTACCATTGCCAGCGCGGCAAGCGGGTTAGAGGCTTTGTGCATCGGCAGCACACTGCTGAAATAATCTTTTGCCATGTCCCAGTAAATCAGGCCTGTATGGTCTTCCGGCACGGTCACCACGACTTTAAGGCCGGTCTGCAACAAAGACACCGCACCAACCAGTTCTCGCCAGATCCGAATAATCGCCTCTTTGGGAAGCGGGCCGCGGTGGCGGGCAAGCAAACGCCGCACCATGATCGCTTCACGGTCAGGCTGGATAATCTGCACCTGATTCTTGCGCTTCTCCTCGCCGATTTTAAGGACGAGTTCCGCCCGCTTCATAAGCAGATCATGAAGATTGTTATCAAGAGCGTCGATTTGCTGGCGTATGGAATCTACCGTTTTGGACATGCAATTTTATTACAGCGTCCCCCCGCCAAAATCAAAGGAAATCGCAATTTTCAGGGTTTTTCAGGTTGGTAGCGGCTGGCCGAGCATAAGACGCCTAGCACGTGATTCTTCCCGCCCAGCTTTCGGGCTGGCAGCGTAGATTTGTTTGGACGCTTCAACCAGATGTAAACCGGCCAGACCAGGGAAAATAAACCGCCCGAAGCTCTCGAACGTATAGGCCGTGCGCAGGACAAAGAATGAGCGGAACGGCGGCATGAACAAAGCGCGTTCTTTCCGCTCCAACACAAACAGATTTTGCTGCAGATAGTTATTGATCTGACCCAACGTGTAAGGCGTGCCGTGGCCGAACGGCGTTCTGTCGACCCGCGCCCACATGCCAAGACGGCTGGGTACGACCATCATCAGACGCCCATTTCCTTTTAATACGCGCCAGAATTCCTGAAACAAGCGGTCGGGCGATTCGGCGTATTCCAGACCGTGCACAACCAGCAACCTGTCTATTGATTCAGTTTCAAAGGGGAGCTCAGCTTCTGCAGTCAGGCAAACCCTGCCTTTTTCGCCCTCTGGCCAGAAATGCACGCCATTGCGCGCGGGCATCGCGGCCACTACACGCTCCGCCGTTCCTGGCCACGACCCGCGTAAATACGGCACGGCATAACCGTAACCAAGGACGCGCTGGCCGGTTACGTCGGGCCAGAACTCGTGAATATGCGAGGAAACAAGACGGCGCACCAGCCGCCCGGCGCGCCTGCTATAGAACTGCTTGAGATCATAGACAGAATAGCTCATCCCTATAATCTAGAGCAGTTCGACAAGTTGTGCCACAAGTGGAATGTCAGCTTCCGGCATCGGGTAGTCGTAAAGCTCAAGAGGCATGACCCATTTAAAGGCCTGCCCTTCCCGCCCGCGCACAGTACCTTTCCAGACACGACAAACAAAAAGCGGCATCAGAAGGTGAAACGTTTCATAGCCGTGCGAAGCAAAAGCAATGGATGAGAAGCAGCAGGGCCGCGTATCAACGTCCAACTCCTCTTTTAGCTCACGCATCAGGGCAAATTCAGGCGTTTCGCCATCATGCACCTTGCCGCCGGGGAACTCCCAAAGGCCAGCCATCGCTTTGCCTTCCGGGCGCTGGGCAATAAGAACCCGACCGTCCGTATCAATCAACGCTGCTGCGGCAACCAAGACTACCGGCTTTTGCGGACATTCTGGGGGCGGCAGTTCAAGCGCCTGCTCACAGCCAATGTGTTTTTGAATAAACTTAACCATTCCACTCTCCAGTGCCGGATAAAAAAAGGCCGCAACAATTGCGGCCTCTTAATTCAGTATTTTGAAGCTTAGTTCTTCTTAACCGGTTCGCCGTTAATGTCGAACTTCTGGATTTTGGCCTCTTTCTGCCAGTTTTCCACCAGCTCGTTCAGGACCGCCTGGCGCAGCTGCGCTTCCAGTTGAGGTTTCACCGCCTCAAACTCCGGCTCCGGACGAGTGCGGCGCTCTTCAACTTGAATAACATGCCAGCCGAACTGGGTCTGGACAGGCTCTTTTGAGTAAGACCCCGGCTTCAAAGCGAAAGCGGCATCGGAGAACTCCGCAACCATTTCACCTTGCGCGAACCAGCCAAGCTCACCGCCATTTTGCGCTGACGGGCCGGTTGAGAACTCCTTTGCAAGTTCTTCAAAGTTGGCGCCTTCATCAAGTTTGGCAATCACTTCCTTGGCTTTTGCTTCGTCTTCAACAAGGATATGACGCGCCTTGGTTTCTTCAACATCACCGATCTGTTCAAGCAAGTCCTGATAAGCCTTCAGAAGTTTTTTCTGGGTCAGCTCTTCAGAAATCTGGCGTTCGATATAAACATTACGAACGATCTGTTCTTTTGCCTGAGTCAGCAGTTTCTCAACTTCCGGATCAGCTTCCAGCGACGCGCCGCCAGCTTTGCTGGCAATAACGCGGTTGTTGATAACCTGCTCCAGCGCTAACGGGAAAAGATTCTGGATCGGCATCTGGCGGACTTGCTCCGGCAGGTTGCTGATAAAGTTGAAAACATCGCTGCGCATGATGTCTTCGCCGTTCACTTTGGCAACGACAGGGTTGCCAAGTTTAATCATCGGCTGCTCACCTTCTTCGGTGGCCTCTGCACTCGCCGGCGCAATCTGGCTCAGCTCGCTTTCATCGCTTTCTGCCACGCCGTTACCGGACATAGCAACCATCGCACCGATAGCAACCATTGCCACGACGGCAACGACAGCAATAATCGGGCCTTTATTTTTACCGGCCTGACCGGCATCTGCTGTTTGCTTATCTTCAGCCATGTGTAATTCCCCACTTGCTTAGCTTTAAAAATAAAAGAAAATCCGTTGGATAACTTCGTGATGCATAATGTATCCACCCGTAACTAAATAATAAAGTAATTTCTTGAATCAAGATGCCGTTATCAACGTGCATTGACGTAAAGTCTTTCACGGCTTATATCAAAGCGGTATATACACACGATTTTCGCAGGCACAGCGCCTGACTAAGGACAGAATATTGCTTAATCTTGCTACTAAAATATTCGGCTCCAGTAACGAACGCGTACTGAAAAGCCTTTATCGCCACATCGAACCGATTAACGCTCTGGAAGAAAAATACCAGGCCATGAGCGACTCGAAGCTTGCCAACCAGACCGTCCTGTTCCGGGAACGACTGGAAAAAGGCGAAACGCTTGATGACATTATGCACGAAACTTTTGCCGTCGTGCGCGAAGCCGCGAAGCGGACACTTGGGCAGCGCCATTTCGACGTACAGATGGTTGGCGGCGTTGTGCTGCATCAGGGCAAAATCGCAGAAATGAAAACGGGTGAAGGTAAAACGCTTGTCGCTACCCTGCCCGTTTATCTTAACGCCATTTCCGGCAAAGGTGTCCATGTCGTAACCGTCAATGATTACCTTGCCAAACGTGACGCCGAATGGATGGCGCAAGTTTATAACTTTCTGGGCCTGACCGTTGGCTGCATCACTGCCAATATGGATGATGCCGATCGCAAAAAAGCCTATGCTTCCGACATTACTTACGGCACGAACAACGAATTCGGCTTTGATTATTTGCGCGACAATATGAAGTACCAGCTCGACAACATGGTACAGCGCGAGTTCAATTTTGCGATTGTCGATGAGGTCGATTCTATCCTGATTGATGAGGCGCGAACCCCGCTGATTATTTCGGGGCCGTCAGAAACATCATCCGGCCTTTATACCGCCGTTGATAAAATCATTCCCGACCTTCGTGACGATGATTTTGAACTGGACGAAAAAATGCGTACCGTTACCTTTACCGACACAGGTACGGAGCATATCGAATCGCTGCTGCAACAGCGCGGCATTCTGACCGAAGGCAATCTGTATGATGCCAGCAACATCGCCCTTGTTCACCACGTCAATCAGGCCTTACGCGCACACAAACTGTTTTTTGCCGACAAGGATTACATTGTCAAAGACAGCAAGGTCATCATTATTGACGAGTTTACCGGACGGATGATGGAAGGCCGCCGCTTCTCCGACGGGCTGCATCAGGCGCTCGAGGCAAAGGAAGGCGCGGAGATCCAGAACGAGAACCAGACTCTGGCTTCGATTACCTTCCAGAATTACTTCCGCATGTACCCGAAGCTGGCAGGCATGACCGGCACAGCGATGACGGAAGCGGCCGAGTTTGCAGATATTTACGGGCTGGGCGTTGTCGAGATACCAACCAATCTGCCGATCAGCCGGATTGACAGCGACGACAAGATTTACAAGAGTCTGCTGGAAAAAGAACAGGCCGCCCTTAAAGTCATTCAGGAATGCCGCCAAAAAGGCCAGCCGGTGCTGGTCGGCACGACCTCGATTGAAAAATCGGAAATGCTTTCCGCGATGCTGAAAAAAGCCAAAGTGCCGCACCATGTTCTGAACGCCCGTCACCACGAGCAAGAAGCCTACATTATCTCGCAGGCCGGGCAGCCGGGTGCGGTGACAATCGCCACCAACATGGCCGGCCGCGGTACTGATATCCAGCTTGGCGGTAACGTCGAGATGCGCATAAAGGCCGAAGTGGATCCGGCATGGCCCGAAGACAAGCAACAAAAAGCCATAGAGAAAATCCGCAAGGAAGTGGAAGAAAACCGCCAGAAAGTCCGCGATGCGGGCGGTCTGTATGTTCTTGGCACCGAGCGGCACGAATCGCGGCGGATTGATAACCAGCTCCGCGGCCGTTCCGGTCGGCAGGGCGATCCGGGCGAGACAATTTTCTTCCTGTCGCTTGAAGATGATCTGATGCGCATTTTCGGCTCCGAGAAGATGGAAATGCTTCTTGCGCATAAACATATCGGCTTGCGCGAAGGCGAAGCCCTCACTCACCCGTGGATCAGCAAAACGCTGGAGCGGGCGCAGGCAAAAGTCGAGGCCATGAACTTCGACGTGCGGAAAAACCTGCTGAAATTCGATAACGTCATGAACGACCAGCGCAAGGTGATCTATGACCAGCGCAAAGAGTTGATGGCCGCCGACGATGTCGAGGAATTTGCCACCGACATGCGCCACACCGTAATCGAGGATCTGGTGCATCGTTGCATTCCCGCCCGCACCTATGCGGAACAATGGGACATTGATACCCTGAAAAGCGAAGTGCAAAGATTGCTGAATCTTGACCTGCCGATGGATGAATGGGCGAAGGAAGAAGGCATCGCCGAAACCGAAATCGTTGAGCGTCTTATTGATGAGTCCGACAAAAAGATGGCTCAGAAATCAGCCAATACCGGACCGGACCTTTTCCGCAAACTGCAAAAAGGCCTTGTTTTGCAAAAGCTCGACCAGCATTGGAAAGAGCACCTTCTCAACCTTGATCATTTGCGTCAGGGAATCAATCTGCGCGCCTTTGCCCAGCGTGACCCGCTAAACGAATACAAGGCCGAAGCCTTTGCCATGTTCGAGATGATGCTCGACCATCTGCGCGAGAGCGTTACCGAAACGCTGAGCCTTGTCGAATTCAATGTTGATGAGGATGCGCGTCACCTGTTTATGCGCCGTGCACCGGCTGGCAAGGAAACACGGCAAGACCCTGCTCTGGAAGCAGAGAAAGGCGAGCTTACCCAGGTGCGCCGCACTGCACGTTTTGCACAAGCCAATGTAAAGGCTGTTCCCGCCACGCCGCCGGAAGATTTTGATGAAAACAGGCCTGAAACCTGGGGTAAAATCCAGCGCAACGCGGCCTGCCCTTGCGGTAGTGGCAAGAAGTTCAAACATTGCCACGGCAAGGTGACTGCCTGACAGTAGTCTTCAAAGATAAGGCGTTTCAGAATTAAAGCACCTGCAGAAGCTTGCGGGTGCTTTTTTTCTTGTGGTAAGCACGCTCGCATAAACCACCCGGACTGCTTTAGAAATCTTTACTGGGCATCTTCATTAAGAGGCTTCTTTGGCGGCGTGATGCGCACCTGCGTGATCTGGTTACGCTGACGTTTGACAACATCAAAACGCAGGCCAAAGAAGGTGAAGGACTGTCCCGCTTCCGGAATCATTTCCGCCTCATGCAGAATCAGACCGGCAACGGTTGAATAATGCTCGTCAGGCAAACGCCATTCAAATTCACGGTTAAGATCACGGATCGTAACATCGCCATCGACCAGATAACTGCCATTCGGTTGTTTGCTGACGCCCGCGACCATTTCATCGGTTTCGTCTTCAATCTCGCCGACAATTTCCTCAATAATGTCCTCAAGCGTCACAACGCCCATGAAGCTGCCATATTCATCGACAACCAAGGCAAAGTGCTCGCGGCGCTGGCGGAACGCTTCCAACTGGTCGAACAAGGTCGTCGTTTCAGGAATATACCAAGGCTCGGTCGCCAATGCCTCCGGTTCGAGCGCACTGACTTTTCCCTGGTGCGCCTGCATGTCCTTTAGCAGGGCCTTGCCGTGAATGACGCCAACGATATTATCCGTATCGCCTTTATAAAGAGGCATTCTTGTGTAGGGGCTTTCAAGAATCTCCTCGACAATTTTCTCCATCGAATGGGACGCATCGACCATCGTAACATTTTTACGGTGGGTCATAATCTCGCAAACCTCGACATCGGCAAGGTCAAGGATGGAACGAAGCATTGCCCGTTGCTGCTGGGTCTTTTCTTCGGGACCGGTATGCATTTCAATGACACCGCGCAACAGCTCTATATGGCTGCCGACGCCGACCATAGAGATATCAACCCCGACAACGCGCAGGACGCCGCGTACAATCGCTGTGATCATCTCGGTAATCGGGGCCAGTACAATCGTCACGCCCCTAATAATCGGGGCAATCGCCATCGCCATTTTATCGGCGAAGTGCAGCGCATAGGTTTTGGGAAGGACTTCCGCAAAGATCAAGACCAGCAACGTCATGACCAGCGTGGCATAGACCACCCCTGCCTCACCGACCAGCTTGATCAGAACGCTGGTCGCCAGCGCCGAAGCCAGAATGTTGACGAGGTTATTGCCAAGCAGCAGCGCCCCGATCATACGATCTTTCTTCGAGCGGATCTGATTTACCAGCGCCGCGCGCTTGTTACCTTCTTTGGCAAGAGAATGCATACGCGCGCGTGATGCGGCAGTCAGCGCCGTTTCAGAGCCGGAGAAAAAGGCCGAAAGCAGCAGCAACACGAAAATAGCAATAACCGGAAAAACTAGCCCTGTATCCATTGTCTTAACGAGCGTCCATGGAGTGTTGAATAATGGCGGCAACGTCCGCCGGGTTGATATCACGCGACATATGCGCTTTGCCGATGCCGCCGGCGACAATATAGGTCAGCCGCCCCATCGAAGATTTCTTATCAAGGCTCATATAATTCATCAGGGTTTCTACTGTATCCCCAAGCGCGGGAAAAATCATGCTAATTTTTGTGGGCAGACCGACAGCGTCAAGATGCGCTTCTACACGGTCGGCGTCTGCCTCCGGACACAGCCCCAGCCGCTGCGACAGACGAAAAGCCAGCACCATGCCGATCGCAACGGCCTCACCGTGCAATAGCCGCCCGTCATAACCGGCAGCAGCCTCCAGCGCGTGGCCGAATGTGTGGCCGAGATTAAGCAGCGCGCGCACGCCCTTTTCCTTTTCATCAGCGCCAACGATGTCTGCTTTTTTACGGCAGGATATTTCGATGGCCTGAACCAGAGACTCTGCATCCAGTTCGCTGATATTGCTCCCCTCTTTTTCGAGCCAGATAAAAAACTCCGGATCGTTAATCAGGCCGTATTTCACCACTTCAGCGTAACCGGCCAGCAGCTCGCGGCGCGGCAAAGTGGACAGCGTTTCGATATCGCATATCACGCTGATTGGCTGGTGAAACGCGCCGACAAGATTTTTTCCCTGCGGCACATTAATCCCGGTTTTGCCCCCTACCGAGCTGTCCACCTGCGCAAGAAGGGTTGTCGGAACCTGGACGAAATCAATACCGCGCATGACAGATGCGGCGGCAAACCCGCCAAGGTCACCGATGACGCCGCCGCCAACCGTCAGCAGCAAGGAATCACGGTTTACGCCGTGGTCCAGCATCCAGCTAATAACACGCTCCAGCGCGGCGAAGGACTTGGTCTGCTCGCCCGGCGGCAAGGAAAGAAGCTGGATACTATGAGGGCTGCCTGCCTTAAGGGACTCGCACAGCTGCTCCGCATAAAGGGCTGACACGTTCTCGTCCGTCAGGACGAAAACCGCGCGCCTATCAAGACTGACAGGAATATAATCAGTGACATCGGCCAGTAATC
>CBDUPU010000077.1:0-9393 GCA_965369185.1 uncultured Rhodospirillales bacterium | reverse complement strand
AGACCGGCGGCGACCAGCAGGTTGGCTGGCTGCGCGACATAGGTAAATGCCTCGCCCAGCGTTGTGAAATTGCCTGCCGCATGATGCATGACCGCTTCTGCCGTGCCGGCGGCGGCGGCGAATGCCATTGCGATACCTGATTTTACGGCGGCGCCTTTAATCAGCCCGTAATCCATATCTTCTTTCCCGTTCATTTTTATGACCTTATTTGATAAAGGCCCGGCAGCGCAAGCGCAAGAAATTCTTTAGGTGGCAGGCGTCGGGGCAGGGGCGGGCTTTTCTTTTTCTGGAAGGCCGCGCTCTTTAAGGAAATCCGCCAGAACGGTGCGGTAAAGCTGTTCTCTTTCTGCGCCGGTGACCTTGTCGGTTAGCATAAGCGGTTGTAGTCCCGTTGATAGATTATAATAATCGGCCAGAATGCCGGCCTGTTGTTCGATCCCGTATTCTGCGAAGCCTTTACCTTCTTCCAGCGAGTATAAATACAGGTTTTCAATGCCCTTGCCGAGATTTGTCAGCTTATCCCAAAGGGCGCTGAAACCTAGCGTCGCGCCATGTTTTTTATGCTGCAGAACGTGGCCGAGTTCATGGGCGAGAACATACTGCGTGCGATTGTCATTGCCCGGCAGCAGTTTGTCGTATTTCTGCCGCATGACGATGGTTTCGCCGAAAGCTAATGCCTCGGCGCCGCTCAACTTTAAAAACATATTAGCGATCGCCGAACTGTGCAGCCGGATGGCGCTGTAATCAAGTGTTTCGCCGTAATAATCCTGAAGCGCCTGTTTCCGTCCTTCGGGCAGCGGATCGCCGGGGAGTTGCTCAACCATCTGCGGCAGCAAATAGATGCCGGCGCTAGCCATCAAGCCGGTGCGTATAATCTTGGTATACCAAGGCGCCTTCTTGCTCCAGATTTGTCGCAGAAAGCCTTTTTGCGATTTATCGGTCATATTCTCCCGCTCTCCCACTTTCCAGAATTATGAAAAACAAGATAGCCGTTTATTGGTGCGCATGGCAATAAAAAAACAGCCCTCCGGGGTGGAAGGCTGTTTTGAAAAAATATCTGGCGCTTTTTAAGCTGCTTTTTTCGCTTCTTTCGCCAGTGCGTCAGATGCCTGCTTGGCAATTGCCGCGAAGTCTTTTTCATTGTGAACCGCGATGTCGGCCAGAACCTTACGGTCCAGCTCTACACCGGCCAGTTTCAGGCCGTGCATCATCTGGCTGTAGGTCATACCGTTCAGGCGTGCGGCAGCGTTAATACGCTGAATCCACAGGCGGCGGAAGTCGCGCTTTTTACGGCGGCGGTCGCGATAAGCGTACTGGCCGGCTTTTTCAACAGCCTGGACTGCTGCGCGGAACGTATTTTTCCGGCGGCCCCAGTAGCCTTTGGCTTTTTTGATTACCTTGCGGTGGCGTGCGTGGGCGCTCGGGCCCCCTTTAACTCGTGCCATTATTTCGCTCCTTCTGCTTTAGGTGCGGCTTTTTTCTTTTTGCGGGCATAGGGCATCCAGCTTGTCAGTACTTTGCGCGCATCGGCCTCACACAGGATCGAAGTCCCGCGTGCTTTCCGCTTCATTGATTTTGGCTTGTTCATCTGCATGTGGCGCATGAAAGCGGATTGTGCCTTCACTTTGCCTTTTGCGGTGACCTTGAATCGCTTCTTGGCACCACTTTTGGTCTTCATCTTCGGCATTTTCATCTCCTTATTTAGGGTCTTCGTTCACAGCCGAGGCATGCCGATATTCAGCCAGGCTGCTTTCTTCCTTTACGGAATGGGGCTTTATATCCGCCGGAGCGGTTAAAAATCAAGTCTTTTATGCGCTATAGCGCCGTTTTTATATCGGCGATCGGCGTGCTGTATTGCGCTTCAAGATCCCACGGGAAGTGAATCCACGTATCCTGACTGACTTCGGTAATAAACGTGTCGGTCGTTTCCACGCCGGCAGGCTTTGCGTAAATGCAGCCATAATGCGCCTTCGGGAAATGTTCGCGCGCGACTTTAAAGGTGTTGCCGGTATCGACAAGATCATCGACGATAATCCAGCCTTCGCCGTCGCCAACGCCCTCGGGCTTCTTGATGATTTTTGCCTGACGCTGGTCCTGATGGTCATATGAGGAAATGCAAAAAGTTTCGACATTCTTCAGATCAAGCTCACGGGCCACGACACAGGCCGGGACCAGCCCGCCGCGCGTAATGCCGATGACGCCTTTCCAGCCGCCGATCCGCTTGCCTTCATCCAGAAGTCGCCATGCCAGCGCCTTGCTGTTACGGTGCATTTCTTCCCAGGAAACCGGAAAATCCTTACCCATCACTCAAAGTCCTTTGTTTAACTTGCCGCAATTTGTTTAAGGTATAAAAACTTTTTTCGCCAAATGCGAGGGAAAATCCAAGGTTACCTCGGTATTTTTTGCGAAAAAAATTGCTGTGGATTTGATTCTGGAGTGACGCCTATATCGCTTCGGCGTCGTCTTGCGGCAGGATGGCAAAGGAATCGATCAGCCAATTACCACCCTTGCGTTCCAGCCGGTAAATGACCGTGACCGGGCTGCCGTAGCGGTTTTGCATCTCGACTTTCTGGATCATGTTGTTGTCGTTGACGGTCTGGCTGATGAATTTATAGTCTTCATGGTTATAGATCGGGCGCAGTTTGAAGCGCAGATGCGATAAATAGTCTGTTGAACTGTCATATTTTTCCCGGAATTCTTCGGTGGTCAGCGACCATGCCAGCGCAGCGTCGCGCGCATGGATGGCGTCAAGTTGTCGTGAAATGACCGCTTGCGCCGGATCGGAGGTAGATTGCGTCGATATTTCGGATATGACGGGCAGTTTTTCTTCGGCTTCGGCGTTTATGGCGACGATTGTCAGTAAAAAGACGAGCGTAACCATAAAAGTCAGATAAAAGCCCTTGTCAAATCTCATGCAAACCCCGTCAATTCCTGTATAATGTCTGTATTACTTTGAATGAAGTGCAACGATCCTATTTTACTTAAAGATGCTTAATCTTCGCTTAAAAGCGGCCCTGCTGGTCGTCATGCTGGCTGCGTTGGCATTCCCCGCCGCGCATAGCCGCGCTCAGGATGTCAGGGCCCTGCCGGTTCCTGCCGTAGAGCAGGAAACCTTGCCGCGTCTGGGGAAGGCGCCGATGGTGGTCGAGCTGTTTTCATCGCAGGCCTGTGTTTTTTGCCCGCGCGCCGACCGGCTGTTCGCTGATTTGCTGCGGCAGGACAATGTCATCGGCCTTGCCTGCCATGTTGATTATTTTGATGTTAAGCAGGGCGCGCTCTCGCACTCTTTTTGTACCGCGCGCCAGAACTGGTACATGGAAGTCCTTGCTGCGGGGCCGAACTATACCCCTCAAATGGTGATCAACGGGACATATGATGTCGTCGGCTATAAATTCGATAACGTTGTCGAGACACTGCAAAAGGCCGTTTACTCGGAAATCTTTCCGCTCACGGTCGTGGAAACCAAAGCCAAGGGCACGTGGAAGGTCGTTATGCCTCTGGATAGCCTGCCACCGAACGGGGATTTGCGTTTGTGGCTAGCTTTGTACGACAGGCCACATGAACTGACGATTGCCGAAGGTCGCAACAAAGGGCAAAAGGCTGTCTATTACAATATTGTCAGTTCGCTCGGTTCAACAGCAGAGCTTGGGGAAGAGGTTTTTGTGACCCCGCCGCTCGAACCGACCCATGCGGGCTTTGCTGTGATCTTGCAGGATATGGATAGCGGCCGCATTTACGGCGTTGCCCGTCATAAAATATAAGCGCTTTTAAATAAGTCCTGATCCTAGTGCGCTTCGGCCCAGCTTTGACCTGTGCCGGCCTCTGCCTCCAGCGGAACCCCGACATCGGCGGCTTCTTCCATCACCTTCTTGACCAGCGCGGCTGTCGCGTCCAGCTCGGCATCAGGAACTTCAAAGATCAGTTCATCATGTACCTGTAGCAGCATTTTTGCGCTCAGGCCCGCTTCGGCCAGCGCCCGCGGCATCCGTGCCATAGCCTTTTTCATGATGTCGGCGGCGGTGCCTTGCAGCGGTGCGTTGATTGCCTGCCGCTCTGCGCCCATGCGGACATTCGGCATTTTGTTGTTGATGTTGGCGATCGTGCATTTACGGCCATAAATCGTGCGGACATAACCGTCCTTGCGCGCTTCTTCCTTCTTGGCCTCCATATAATTCTGGATCTCGTTGAACTTGGCGAGATACTTGCGGATGAATTCGTTCGCTTCCCCCGGCTCACAGCCAAGCTGCTTGGCCAGTCCCCAGCCGGAAATGCCGTAAATAATGCCGAAATTTACCGCCTTGGCGCGGCTGCGCAGCTCCGGCGTCACTTCATCAAGCGGCACACCGAACACTTGCGATGCAGTAAGCGCGTGAATATCGACCTTGTTCTTGAACGCGTCTTTCAGCGCCTCGACACCGGCCAGCGCCGCCGCAAGCCGCAGCTCGACCTGGCTGTAATCGACGGATAGCAGCTTATGTCCTTCCTCGGCGACAAAGGCGCCGCGGATCTTGCGGCCTTCTTCGCTGCGGATCGGAATATTTTGCAGGTTCGGGTCGGACGATGCCAGTCGCCCGGTGCTGGTTCCGGTCATGTGGTAACTGGTGTGAATCCGCCCGGTATTTTCATTGATCTGACCGGGTAGCGCATCCGTGTATGTCGATTTCAACTTCGATAGCTGCCGCCACTCAAGGATTTTTTCAACGATGGTATAACCTTGCGCCGCCAGCTTTTCGAGAATGTCGGCGGTGGTTGACCAGTCGCCGGTCTTGGTTTTCTTGCCGCCCTCAATGCCCATTTCGTCAAATAGCACCGCGCCGATCTGCTTGGGGGAGCCGACATTAAACGGGTGTCCGGCTTCTTCCTGAATTTCCTGCTCCAGCGTTGCCAGCTTCTTGCCGAAATCATTGCTCATCTGGCGCAGTATTTCCGGATCGACCTTGATGCCGGTACGCTCCATGTCGGCAATTACCGGAACGAGCGGTCGTTCGATATCTTCATAAACCTGAACCATGCGCTCTTGCGCCAGCCGCGGTTTGAGGATTTTGTGCAGCCGCAGTGTGACCTCGGCATCTTCGGCGGCGTAATCCAGCGCCTTGTCGATCGGCACCAGATCGAACGTGACCTGCTTTTTGCCCTTGCCCGCAACCTCTTCGAATTTGATCGGCTTATGATCGCAATAGAGCATGGATAGTTCGTCCATGCCGTGACCGTGGGAACTGCCATCAAGCACATATGACAGCAGCATCGTGTCATCATAGGGCGCAACGCGAATATCGTAGGCGGCGAAGATCTGAAAATCATACTTCATGTTATGGGCGATCTTCAGCACGCTATCATCTTCCAGAAGCGGCTTTAGCATCGCCATCGTCTTTTTTGCATCAAGCTGGCCTTCCAGCACCGCCCCCGCGCCGGACAGCAGATCGGCCTCCTGCCGGTGGCAGAGCGGTATATAAGCGGCTTCGCCCGGAACGATTGCCAGCGACACCCCGACCACGCCCGCTTTGCACGGGGTGAGGTGGGTGGTTTCGGTATCAATCGCGATGACGCCTTCTTCATAGGCGCGGTCGATCCATTGCTGCAACGTGTCGTAATCGTTGATCAGCACATATTTATTGTCCTTTACCGGCGGCAGGATTATGCCTTCATCGGTTTTCGTGGTGGCATTGTCCGCGGCAGAGCTGCTTAGCCCGGCTTTTTGCTCCAGCCGTGCCGCCACAGATTTAAAGCCGTGGGTATGCAGGAAAGAAACGAGCTTCGGCGAGTCAAGATCGCGGCTTTTCAGATCATCCAGCGCCAGCGGTACTTCGGCGAATTTCTCCAGCGTCACCAGCTTCTTGGAAATCCGCGCCAGCTCGGCATTATCGATCAGTGCCTGACGACGCTTTGGTTGCTTGATCTCTTCCGCCCGCTCAAGCAGGCTTTCAAGGTCGCCATATTCATTGATCAGCTGCGCCGCCGTTTTAACGCCGATCCCCGGCACGCCCGGCACGTTATCGGTGGAATCCCCGGCCAGCGCCTGCACGTCGATGACCTTGTCCGGGCTCACGCCGAACTTCTCGGCCACGTCTTCCGGCCCGATATAACGCCCTTTGATCGGGTCATACAGCCGCACCGTATCATCGACCAGCTGCATCAAATCCTTGTCGGTGCCGACAATGGTGACTTTTTTGCCCTGTTCCTTGGCGAGCCGCGCATAGGTCGCGATCAGATCGTCAGCCTCAAAGCCTTCAATCTCCAGCGCTGGAATGTCGAACGCTTCGGTCGCCTCGCGGATCAGCGGGAATTGCGGGATCAGATCTTCCGGCGCGCTTTCGCGGTTGGCTTTATATTCAGGGTAAATATCGTTGCGGAAATTCTGGCGCTTCGCGTCAAAAATTACCGCTATATAAGGCGCGTGCAGATCGGTCAGCAGCTTGATGATCATATTGACGAAGCCAAGCACCGCCCCGACCGGCACCCCTTCCGGGTTGGTCAAATTCTGCGGCAGCGCGAAATAAGCGCGGAAAATATAGCCGGAGCCGTCAACCAGAAACAGCTCGTCTTCGTTATTTTGATCGTTATTGGCGGCTGGCTTGTCCGCCGCGCTCTGGGCTTGCGTGTTCGTCATTATGTCGTTCTTCGCGCTTTTTGCCGCGCTTCCTGATGCTGTTGCCATTTAACGAAAATGAACCATGCCGGCAGGGGAGTCCAGCCGCAATTCGGTCAAACCTTATATAGGTGTGCATAGTCCCGCGTTCCAGAAGACTGCGAAACGTCAGCCTTCGGCCAGCTCATACAGCGCGACTGCCGCGGCATTGGAAACGTTCAGGCTGGCAATTGCGCCTTGTGTTGGCAGGCGGGCAAGGCTGCTGCAATGTTCGCGCACTTTTGGCCGTAGCCCTTTGCCTTCTGCGCCCAGCACGATGACGGTCTTGCCGCCTTTGGGGGTTTCGCCCAAAGTCTTCTCGCCGCGCTCGTCAAGTCCGATGGCGGTAAAGCCGTTGCTTTGCAGCAGATCGAGCGTATCGGACAAATTGATCTCGTACGCGACTTTAATATGCTCGACCGCGCCGCAAGCCGTTTTGGCAAGGATACCGGTCAGGGTGGGGGAGTGCTTGCGCTGCATAATTACCCCGTCAGCGCCAAACGCGCAGGCAGAGCGCAAGATCGCTCCGACATTATGCGGGTCGGTGACTTGGTCCAGCATCAGCAGCACCGCCTTGTCCTTGATGGACGCTGCCGCGACCATGTCCTGCACGAACACTTCATCCAGCGGCTTGCCGGAAATCGCAATCCCCTGATGCACGGCACCGGACAGGGCGCGGTCCAGCTCTTTCTTCTCGATCATGGTCGGCTTTGGCCGGTTGAGGCCGGAAAGCTGCGCTTCAAACGGTTGCAGGGATTCTTCAAAACTTCTCAGCGCCTGTTCGGTCACATACAGCGCGCTAATCCGCCGCGCCGGGTTCAGCCACGCCGCCGTAACCGCGTGCACGCCCCACAGATCGGCCTGCAGGCGCTGCTTCTTCGGTTGCTTTTCTTTGTATTTTCCCTGATTTTTCATGAAAGAAGATAAATCACATATTGACAGGCAAGGCAAAAACCTTTTTTATCCAGCCTTCATAAAGCATCTCTTTTATGTGGAGGGGTGGCAGAGCGGTCAAATGCACCGGACTGTAAATCCGGCGTCTTCGGACTACGCTGGTTCAAATCCAGCCCCCTCCACCATTTAGTCTTCAATTGGAGACACCCAGAGAATTTATGCCGTGAAGCCCCGCCAAGAGCGGGGTTTTGTGTGTCTGGAAAGTCTTGTCAGATTAAATTTGTTCGCGGCGTAGTTTGGTAATATGTCGGCTGATGCGCCACAGCATCAGCCTTCAAGGCATAAAACTTGCCGTTATTACTGTTTGTGCTTCCTACTCATTTTGCTGTGATTTTTTATTATGGTCAGGCGGGGGGAGGGGGGAGGTAACGCGTATCTGTAAGGGCGAGTTATTTTTCATAAAAAAACTTTTAAATTGTGTGGAATTCTGATAAAAGTTCCGGCTAGGCTTAACAGCACTTTAATTATCACTAAAATGACCGTGCCGAATTGGTTCGTATAAAAAGGGAATGCTATGTCGATTTTTTATAGAAAGCTTTTGCTGACATCCGCTTTGACTGTCTCAAGTGTCATTGCTTTGCCTGCGGCTCCGGCATATGCGGACAATGCCTGGGTTTTAAACCAGGTGGAGGGTAGTTTTAGTACCGATATTTCCGTTGATAATGTCACAAACATTACCCAGAATTCGGCGCGTGCGATTGGCGAAGGCAATCTGGATATTATGTCCCACCAAACCGTCAATATTCACCAGACGGGAAGTGATTCTTTGTTTGTTGCGCGTGACGACAGGGCCGACCCGACGCAAATCCTTGGTAAATTGAATGCCAATGGCCGTGTCATGGTCATTGATACGAACGGCGTATTCTTTGGTCCGGGGTCCGCTGTTGATGTAAGCGGCATCATCGTTTCCACCAGTGATATCAGTAATGCGAATATTATGAACGGTGGCAATAATTTCGTTTTTGACCAGGGCGGTGATGCAAATGCGTCAATTGATCTGAACGGGACAATTACGGTTGCCGAAGCCGGTCTGGCCGCTTTTGTTGCGCCCCATATTTCTAATAACGACGTAATTAATGCGAAAATGGGAACCGTGGCTCTCGCCGCGGGCAGCGCTGTCACGCTCGATCTTTACGGTGACGGCCTGTATGAAATTGCGGTTCAGGGCGAGGTGGGAGATGCCTTGCTGGAAAATAAGGGCACCATTAATGCTGAAGGCGGCAAGGTGAAGCTGACTGCCAGCGCCGCAAAAGAGGCCGTTGAAAATATCATCAATGTTGAAGGCATTATTGATGTGACCTCGGTTAAAACAGATGGCGGAAAAATTATCCTTTCGGGCGGTGATAAAGGTACCGTGTCTGTGTCCGGCGCGCTTGACGCTTCTGGCGAAAACGGCGGGGATATTGATGTTACAGGCGCCAGGATTGATATCACGGAAACGGCAACAATCACGGCGGATGGAACCGCCGAAGGCGGTGTAATTGATGTTATTGCTGCCGATCATTTGGTCGTCGCCGGTGATTTGAGCGCGCAGGGAACAGGCAAGACCGGGTTTATTGAAACTTCGGCCAAAGCCGTTGAGTTTTATGAAACGGCCAGCATTTTGACCGGCTCATGGTTGCTGGACCCCGTTGATATGACGATTGACGCAACTCTGGCCGGTGTGATCGAAGGCTCACTGGGCCATGGCGCGGATGTGACGGTAACCACGGACGCAGCCGGCACCGATGCCGGAAATATGTCTGTTGAGTCAGTGATTGACTGGTCAACAGGAAGTACTTTGACGCTCTTTGCCAATAATAATCTGACAGTTA
>CBDUPU010000076.1:0-9400 GCA_965369185.1 uncultured Rhodospirillales bacterium | reverse complement strand
GACGTCGTGGTCAAGCCCCACCGCTTTGGTAAATGAGCTTACCAGTACAACTTCAACCTTATTTTCCGTGCCGATTTCCATGTAAACAGCCATAAGACTACCTTTGCGCTATATTTAAACAAAGCGCTAGATAGCACGAAAAACAGAATTATGTCAAAAATGACCTAGCTGCTGTGCCAGAAGCCCATGATATTCATGGTTTCGCGGATAATCGGCTCGGCAACAGCGCGTGCCTGCCTGTTACCGTCTTCAAGAATACGGTCGAGCTCTCCCTTATCATTCATAAGCTCGTTCATCCGCTCTGTAATCGGTGATAGCTTGGCAACGGCGAGATCGACCAGCGCGGGTTTGAACTCCGAAAAAGACTTGCCGGCATACTCTTTGATGACCCGCTCTTTTTTCTTGTCCGCCAGCGCCGCATAAATCGTAACCAGATTGAGCGCTTCGGGGCGCAGCTCGAGGTCTTTCAGATTGTCCGGCAAGGCTTCCGGATCGGTCTTTGCCTTACGGATCTTCTTTGCGATCATATCGGCATCATCAGTCAGGTTAATCCGGCTCATATCGGATTCCGCCGACTTGCTCATCTTCTGTGACCCGTCACGCAAGGACATCACCCGCGTAGCCTCGCCCATAATAACCGGCTCCGGCTGGGTGAAATGCACCTGATTGTAACGCGTGTTAAATGTCGCCGCGATATCCCGTGCCAGCTCAAGATGCTGCTTCTGGTCTTCACCGACCGGCACATGGGTCGCGTTATAAATAAGAATGTCCGCTGCCATAAGGACCGGATAGGCAAACAGGCCAAGCCCGGCACGTTCTTTGTGCTTGCCCGCCTTGTCCTTGAACTGCGTCATGCGCTCCAGCTTACCCATCTGGGTCATGGTCGCCAGCAACCACATCAACTGCGAATGCCCGGGAACCGCAGACTGGACAAAAACAGCTGATTTGTCAGGATCAACACCGCCTGCAATATACGCCGCCGCGATCTCGCGCGTTGCATTGGCAAGGTCGTCCCGGTCATAAGGCTGGGTAATCGCGTGCAGATCAACAACGCCGTAAAAGCACTCGCCGCCCTCTTCCTGCAGCTTCACCCAGTTTTTCAGCGCCCCCAGATAATTACCAAGGTGCAAATGCGACGTGGGTTGCATACAGGACAGAATTCGTTTGGTTGCCATAGCTCTTTAAGCCTCTTTTGGGTTGTTGTTCGATTTACGCAGAAGTTGCCCAATATCTTTAATTCGCAGCACGCCGGTTTTCAACAGCGTTACGCCATAAATCAGCATTGATATACCGATAAGAGCGCCAAGCCCGGCAATCTTGAGCGGCATACCCGGCTGAAACGCTTCATCTTCAGGCATATAAAACGCCTCACCGTAAGACACAGCGCAATACAGAAAAGCCGCCATCAGGCCGCAGCCAAATACAATCCGCTTGAGCGAGTGCCTTAAACGGTCGGAAAACGCATTTTCAACCCGCCCCTTTAGCCCCCGCGCCAGCAGATAGACCTGCAACCAGCCTGCCAGCGCCGTACCGATGGCAATGCCAACCACACCGGTTTTAAAGACGGTGATCAATATAACGCTCACCACAATATTAAAGGCTGTTGATTTAATCGACGCCTTCACCGGCGTTGTTGTGTCCTCCTGCGCCCAGTAAGAAGTCGAGAACACCTTGGCACAGACATAGGCAGGCATGCCCGCCGCATAGGCCATCAGCACCATCGCCGTTACCTTGGCGTCTTCCAGACTGAATGCGCCGTGCGCAAACAATGTCACAATAATCGGCTGCGCCGCGATAAACAGCCCGACCGCCGCTGGCAACGCCAGCATCAGGCAAACTTCCAGCGCCTTGTTAAACAGGTCGGACGACTTTTCCTTATCCTCTGCCGCCATGGCTTTTGACAACATCGGCAGCAAAGCCGTACCAACAGCAATGCCGACCACGCCAAGCGGCAGCTGGTTCAGCCGGTCGGCATAATACAGATACGAAATCGACCCTGACGGCAAAAACGAAGCCAGTATCAGATCCGCAAACAAATTGATTTGCATCACCCCTGCACCGATCACGCCCGGCCCCATAAGACGCAACAACCGCCGAAACTTCTCGTCCTTGAAATCAGGCGCTTTGATCCGCAGCCTGATACCGTACTTACGCACGAAATGCCAAAGCATGCCGCATTGCAAGAAGCCGGCGCTCAATACGCCCCAGGACATCGCATAACCGGCATTTTCAAACATCCCGCTAATCAGCAAAAACAGGATCAGCGACAAATTGAACAAAATCGGCGCCCCGGCAAACGGCGCAAAGCGCTCATGCGCATTCAGCACCCCGCCCAGCAACGCGCCAAGCGACATAAGCAGCATATAAAAAAACGTGATACGCGCCATATCCACGGTCAGGGGGTAACGCACAGCATCCCCCTGAAAGCCCGGTGCGATCAGGTAAACCACATAAGGCATCAGCAAGACAAACAGCAGCGAGACACCAAGTAACGTGAAGAACATGACCGACAGCGCGTTACCGGCAAACTTATTGGCCTGTTCTTCGCCCTCATTTTCCAGCGTTTTGCTGTATATCGGGACAAACGAAACGCTAAACGCGCCCTCTGCCGTAATTCGCCGGAACAGGTTCGGCAGCTTGAGCGCGACGAAAAACGCGTCCGCTATCGGTCCGGCGCCGAGAATAATCGCCGTCAGTATGTCCCTGACGAAACCTGCAATGCGAGACAGGCCAGTCATGCCGGCCACTGTGGCCATTGCCTTGATGAGTTTCATATGACTTGCTTTTCGCTTTCAAGAATTTGACAAATCCGAACGTTATATTGTAGCTACACTCTTTTCCGGGGGAGGACAATAATATGATAGATCCGGCGACTGCTTCATCACTGCGTGCTTTATTTGCGGCCAAGACGGGTCAATACCCCTTTCTTTCGCGCGAAGCGGAGATTGTGCTGGAAACCCATGGCGGCCTGAAATGCCAATTCCGCGCTGATACGCCTGCTGAAACAGCCAGATTGCTGCAACATATTGTCAATAACGAAGCAGACATCTTTAACCGCGATAACAAACTTGATAACGGCACCAAGCCGCTACACTTCCGCATGTACAAGCACGTAATTCTGGCTCTGGACAAAAAGGAAGCCTGCACCCTCGCCTTTAATTTCAGTTTCCGCGAAAGCAACCAGCCAAGCTCTATCTGGCTTTCAAACCCGGAAATGGACGACTATCACTGGAAGGGCGAAGAGCGCATCGAAAACAAACCGCCCTATACATCGGTCGGCCCCACCCTGAAAGAAACCATTGCCACCCTCCGCAAAGCCGGCGATGACTGGACGGCCGTTAATTTCCTGAGTGAACCGAAAGGCCATCCCACACTTAAACTTGTGCAGCCGCGCCCATAAGACTATGATCGCGGCCATGAAGGCTGAAAAAGACAAAAATCCTGAAAGCGGCTGGTTCGGTGAGAAACAGGTCCGGCCAGAAGAAAAGACGCAGCTGGTACGCGGCGTCTTCGATTCCGTTGCCGACAAATACGACCTGATGAATGATTTGATGTCCGCAGGCGTCCACAGGATCTGGAAAGACCGCTTTATCAGGGAAATCCGTCCGCGCCCTCATTACCGTTACCTCGACGTTGCCGGCGGCACTGGCGACATTGCCTTCCGGTTGCGCAAAGCATCGGGGCCGGATGCCCGTATCAGCATCTGCGATCTTGATGAGAACATGCTGAATGTCGGGCGCGACCGCGCTATAGATCGCGGCTGGATTAACGATTTTGACTGGATTACCGGCAACGCAGAGGCCCTGCCTTTGCCGGATGAATGTATCGACGTTTACACGATCGCTTTTGGCCTGCGTAACGTCACCCGCATCGATACGGCATTGCGCGAAGCCTTCCGCGTTTTGAAACCGGGCGGCCGCTTTTTCTGTCTGGAATTCAGCCACGTCAATGAACCGCTGCTCGCGCGCCTTTACGACAGTTATTCCTACAACGTAATTCCGCGCATCGGTCAGGTCGTCGCCAAAGACCGCGATAGCTATCAGTACCTTGTCGAAAGCATCCGCAAGATGCCGCGCCAGCAGGCACTCGTTCGCCGCCTGCGCGAAGCCGGCTTTGATCGCGCCCGTTTTACAAATCTCAGCTTCGGAATCGCGGCAATTCATCAAGGGCTGAAAGCCTGAGCCAGCTTGGCCTGAAGCCCTTTATCCACTGAATTTCATTGACTCTATGTTAAAAATACGTTTGCATCGTAGCCGCTTTCGCTATATTTACCGGCAAATAAAAGCTTAAAAGGGCTTGAAACATAAAGGAAAACTATAATGAAACTTTCTAATATTATGCGTAGCGTTACCCCGTCCCTGTCCGTCATGGCAATCGGTCTGGTTGGCGCTTACTTCGTTTACAATGTTTATTTCTCTGACCGCGTTGCTTCCGACTTTGCTGGCTATGAGCCGGCAGCCGGTGAAGAAACCGTAATGGACAATGCTCATGATGCTGCGGCAGACGCTGAAGCCATGATCGAAGATGCTGCTGAAGAAGCAGAAATGGTTGCTGAAGAAGTTGCTGAAGAAGTCGCAGAAGAAGTTGAAGCGGCCGAAGAAGCAGTGATGGAAGCCGCCGTTGAAGGTGAAGAAGTCATGCACGAAGTCGCCGCTGAAGGCGAAGCCGTAATCGAAGAAGCTGAAGAAGCTGTCGAAGAAATGGCTGTTGAAGGCGAAGCTGAAGTAGAAGCTGAAGCCGGACACGACCACGGCGAAACGACCGCCCACTAAAATAATCATTGCATTACCAAAACAGCCCTGCTTTAACCGGCCGGGCTGTTTTTTTGTTTGACAAAACAGGCTTTCGAGCATTATGTAAAGCACCCAAATGCGGCGTAACCACTATGTTTCAGGAGTGATTATGAAACAGACTATCGAATCCACTAAAGCGTATTGCCTGCAGAACATTGCCCCGGCCATGGGCACGATGCTGGTTTTCGTTGTTGGCGCATTTCTCGTTTACAAAGGATTTTATAGCGGCACGGTGCAGAGCGCCGCCTATGCGGGCATGGAGCCTGCCGCCGGGGCTGAAATGGCACCTGAGCAAGACAGCTATAATGTCCCCGTCTCTCTCGACCACATCCCTGTCTGGGAAGGCGAAGAACAGCACACACACTAAAACTCGACCTGACCATCGGAAATGTTTAAGATGGCCCCGTAAAAAAAGCGGGGCCTTTTAATATGCAGGCACTAAAAGACAAACATATTCTTCTGGTTATCTCAGGCGGCATTGCCGCCTACAAAACGCTGGAACTCATCCGCCTGATCCGCAAGGCCGGCGGCAATGTGCGCTGCGTCCTGACCAAAGGCGGCGCGCAGTTTGTTACGCCGCTAAGTCTCGCCGCCTTAAGCGAAAACCCGGTTTATGAAGACCTCTTCTCTCTAAAAGACGAAACCGAAATGGGGCATATCCGCCTCTCGCGCGAAGCCGACCTGATCGTCGTCGCTCCGGCTAGTGCCAACATGATCGCCAAAATGGCGCACGGCTTGGCGGATGACCTTGCCAGCACAGCCCTGCTCGCCGCCGACAAACCCATCCTGATCGCCCCGGCGATGAACCATATGATGTGGGAGAATCCGGCGACCCGCGACAACATCTCTACTTTGAAAAAACGCGGCTTCCTGCAAGTCGGCCCGGAAATCGGCCCGATGGCCTGCAACGAAACCGGCATGGGACGCATGGCCGAACCCGAAGAAATCTTCGGTGCCATGCTTTCCTTCTTTAATGGCAGCAACGCACAAAAGCCCCTATCCGGCCGCCGCGCCCTCGTCACCAGCGGTCCGACCTACGAACCGCTCGACCCGGTACGTTTTATCGGCAACCGCTCCTCCGGCAAACAAGGCCACGCCATTGCCGCCGCCCTCGCTGCGCTGGGCGCCGATGTAACCCTGATTACCGGGCCGGTGTCGCTGCCCGATCCTGCAGGGGTAAAGACCGTACATGTTGAGACCGCTTCTGAAATGCTGGACGCCTGCCAAAGCGCCCTGCCCGCCGACATCGCCATCTGCGCCGCCGCCGTCAGCGACTGGTCAGCTTCCGAGATTATGGCGCAGAAAATCAAGAAAACAGGCGACCGCACGCCGCCCGACATCAAGCTAAAAGAAAACCCGGACATTCTCGCCACATTGGCAGGATTGCCGGAAAAGCAGCGCCCCGCTCTGGTGATCGGCTTCGCCGCCGAAACCGGGGACCTTCTGGACGCCGCGCGCAAGAAATGCGCCGCCAAAGGCTGCGACTGGATCATTGCCAACGAAGTCGGGCCGGATGATACAGGCACGGAAAAGGTCTTTGGCAGTGACGAGAATCATGTATATCTGATCGCTGGCGACCATACAGAAAACTGGCAAAAGAGTAGCAAACAAGCCATTGCCGACAAACTCGCCGCCTATATCGCGCGGCATTTTGCGGCAGGCGATCAACCAAAACAGGCCACCAACACCAAGGCCGCAAATTAGTAACGAGCAAGAGTAAATCATGTCACAAGAAACCGATAAGATCGAAATCGAACTGACCCCGCACGAACACGCTGTCGGCCTGAACCTGCCGACCTATGCGACAGAACATTCCGCAGGCATGGACCTGACCGCCGCGCTGGAAGAAGCGATCGAGCTTGCTCCCGGCGAACGCGCCCTGATCCCGACCGGCATTTCCATCGCCCTGCCGCCAGGGTACGAAGCACAAATCCGCCCCCGTTCCGGCCTTGCCGTCAAGCACGGCGTGACCGTCCTCAACACCCCCGGCACAATCGACGCCGATTATCGCGGCGAGATTAAAGTCGTGCTGATCAATCACGGTCAGGAAGACTTCACGGTAGAGCGCGGTATGCGCATCGCCCAGATGGTCATTGCCCGCCACGCCAATGTAAAATGGAGAGTGGTCAAGGAACTGGAAGAAACCGAACGCGGCGAAGGCGGCTTTGGCTCTACCGGCACCGGCGCAGGCTGAAAAACAATAATCCACATATAGTATAATCCGAACAGCCAAACCTCTTTGCAGCGAACGTATAACGTCGTAAAAAGAGGGTATGGTTCACACAGCATTGCAGACAAAAGACCCGTCCCCGCGGACGGTTGAGGATTTCATCGCCGACGGCCATACGCCGATGATGGCGCAGTTCCATGCCGTCAAGGAACGCTATCCCGACTGTCTGCTGTTCTTCCGCATGGGCGACTTTTTTGAGATGTTCTTCGATGACGCGCTGATCGCCGCGGAAATTCTCGACATCACCCTGACCAAACGCGGCAAAAATCAGGAAAAAGAAATCCCGATGTGCGGCGTGCCGTTTCATTCCTATGAACCGTACCTCGCCAAGCTGATCCGTGCCGGGCACAAAGTCGCCATCTGCGAACAAACCGAAAATCCGGAAGAAGCCCGCGAACGCGCCAAGCGCGAAGGACTGCCCGTATCAAAAGCGCTGGTCAACCGCGATGTCGTGCGTGTTGTCACTCAAGGCACCCTGACCGAAGACAACCTGCTGGATGCCCGCGATAATAACTACCTCGCCGCCATCACGGAAATTGGCGGCCAGCTCGGCGTGTCATGGCTGGAACTGTCCACCGGCGAATTTCTCGTCCAGCCGGTCAAATCCGACAATCTCGGAGCGACACTGGAACGTATTCAGGCGCGCGAAATCCTGATGCCCTCCAGCTTCACCGAAAAGCCGGAGCTGTACCACCACCTCGCATTTGTACAAAACCTGCTCACCGCCCAGCCGCCGAGCCTGTTCGATTCCCAGAACGCGCAAAAACGGCTTGAGGCTATTTTCGGCGTTGGGACGCTCGATGCTTTTGGCGGCTTTTCCCGCGCCGAAGTCGCCGCCGCAGGCGCGCTGATTGACTATGTAGAGCGCACGCAGGTCGGCAAGATGCCTTACCTCGCAAGGCCGCGTCAGGTCGCCACAGGCGCGATCATGGAAATCGATGCCGCCACCCGCCGCAGCCTCGAACTGACCCGCACCCTGTCCGGCGAAAAGCGCGGCTCGCTGCTATCGTGCATCGACCGTACCGTCACTGCCGCCGGCGCGCGCCAGCTACAAAGCCGCCTGTCCGCGCCGCTGACCGACGAACCGGTGATCAAGCAGCGCCTGAACGAAGTCGAATTTTTCGTCACGGAATCCCGCGCCCGCGAAGACCTTCGCGCCCAGCTAAAAGACACGCCAGATATGGAACGCGCCCTTGCCCGCCTGACCGTAGGCCGCGGCGGACCGCGCGATCTCGGCATGATCCGCGACGGGCTGAAACAGGCGGAAATTACCGGCGCACTGTTGGCAAACGCCGCGCCCCTTTCCCACCTGACCGCAGAGCTGCACCAGTCCCCTGCCGTACAAGCGCTCGCCGACCGCCTGCGCGCCGCGCTTAAGGACGACTTGCCGTTTCTGGAACGTGACGGCGGCTTTATCCGTCAGGGCTATGATGCAGGCCTCGACAAACTCATCACCATGCGCGATGAAAGCCGCCGGCTGATCGCCAATTTGCAGCAAAAATATAAAGAAACGACCGGTATCGATTCTTTAAAAATAAGCTATAACAATGTCTTGGGATATTTTATCGAAGTACCCGCGAAAAAGGCTGACGGCCTGATCGTCCGTAAAGGCGAAGACCAGCCCGCCGACAATCCCTTCATCCACCGTCAGACCATGGCCAGCGCCGTGCGCTTTACCACGCCGGAACTGGCGGAGCTGGAGCGCGACATCTCGCAAGCCGCCGACCGCGCCCTTGCGATCGAACTCGACATCTTTAACCGGCTTGTTAAAGACGCAAACCAAGCCTCGGAAGAAATTGGAAAACACGCTCGCGCCCTTGCCGCGCTCGATGTCGCCGCCTCGTTGGCCGAACTTGCGATCGACCAGAATTACACGCGCCCGAAAATTGATAACAGCCACATTTTCACCATCGAAGGCGGCCGCCATCCGGTCGTGGAACAAGCGCTTAAAAAACAGGGCGGCGAGGCTTTCGTTCCCAATAACTGCGCCCTGAATGACGGTAACAAGCTCTGGCTTCTCACCGGCCCCAACATGGCCGGTAAATCGACTTTCCTGCGCCAGAACGCGCTGATCACCATCCTTGCCCAGATGGGCGGCTTTGTCCCTGCGGCCAAGGCGCATATCGGCATCGTTGACCGCCTGTTCAGCCGCGTTGGCGCATCGGACGATCTCGCCTCCGGCCGCTCAACCTTCATGGTCGAAATGGTCGAGACCGCCGCCATCCTGAACATGGCGACAGAGCGCTCCCTCGTCATTCTCGATGAAATCGGCCGCGGCACCGCGACCTTTGACGGCCTTTCAATCGCCTGGGCAACGGTGGAACATCTGCACGAAGCCAACCAATGCCGCGCCCTGTTCGCCACCCACTACCACGAA
>CBDUPU010000075.1:0-9676 GCA_965369185.1 uncultured Rhodospirillales bacterium | reverse complement strand
GCCGGAACACCGGAAGATGTCTGCGAAATCGACGAAAGTTTCACCGGGCAATATCTGGCACCGGTATTAAAATCGAAAAAAATCAAAAAAAGCGCCTAATACAAGGACTAAACTGCAAATTGCTACTGGCCAAACCTGTTTTACCCTGCTAAACAAAATACCATAATAATAATAACATAATAAAAACAGGGAACAGCATAATGGGGAAACTTTCCAAAGCCTTTCTGGCTGCAAGCATCTTTACGATAACCGCGTGCGTTGCACCGTCCGTTGCTAACGATAAACCGGGGCATGACCCCCGCCCGCTGACAAGCGGCGAGATTGCAATGGCCAAGACGATATTCGGTAATCAGATGGATTACAGCGCCGTGCGCGTTTCAAGTCACAGGAGCAAAAAAAGCAAAGCATTCCACGGCCAGATGTACCTGACCTGGACGTCATATGCTGATGATTTCAGCAAAGTGAACTCCAAATGGAAGCAATCCAATTTCCTGCATGAGCTGGCGCATCTTTGGCAAGAGCAGCAAGGGGTAAATCTGATCACCAGCGCCATCAAAGAATTCTTCCGCCATGGCGGAAACTATAGCAGGGCATACAGATATAATCTTACAAAAGATGTACAGTTCGGCACTCTTGGCATTGAACAGCAAGGAGAGATCATCGAAGATTACTGGAGTGTACGCCAGAGAGTTAATCCGACTAATGCAGCGCTTAAATGTAAAGAAATCTTTCGTTTTGAGGCAGTGTTGAGAACGACCTTCCCCCACATCCAGTCGCCGGAGCTTTGCACGCCGAAAGTTGCGGAGAACAAGCATCTCCCTACGGCACCGCAACCCCGCATCGGGTAACATAAAGAAAAAGATTATTTTGACGCCGCCCCTGCCTTTAAAGTGGGCGGCGCCATTGCTTTAGTTTACATATTTTAATTGCGTTTTCGACGCCAGCCTGTTAGTAATGCCCTTACTATTAAGTAAAATAACTAAAGGGTATTGAGAATATGTCAGGGAATGAAACCAACTATCGTCCAGCGCCCATCCTTTTGCACGCATACCGTAGTGTAACAAGCGCTTATCAGGGGCATATTTCCATCAACACCTATGACAGAAAGCCGGCGGCTTCCGGCGACAACAAGGAATTCGTAAAAGCGGCGCAAAAGACCATCGAAAACATTCAGATCGCCTATACACAAGGGCGGCTGAATAAAGAGATGATCGCAACATTCATCAATATCCACCTCCCCCAGAACTTGCAGCCAAGCGCAGACGGCCTTGCTTTCACCGCGTCCTATCAGGTACCGGAAAAGCTTTCAGACAAGCAGCGCGAAATGCTGGCTAAAATCATGGAAGAGACAAACCATCAGACTGCTGATAGCTGCTCTTTCGCCGGGAAAAATGAAATCCTGATCCATACTGCGAACGCAAAAAACTTCAGCGCGATTTCCCAGATTATTACAACCGCCCTTTCCGCTATCGAAGCGAGGAAAACTTATACTGACAAGCAGGTGACGCAGCTTGTGCGCGAAGCCTATGGCGAAGATTATGCCAACCTGAATGCACGCTTTCGCAAGCGTATTGAAAACCGCAGCAATAGCGCGAAAAATCAGGACCGGGTTATTACGCACAGCGTATCCATGCTTGAAGAGATTGAAGGCACCGACCTGACGCCGCTGGCCGCCCACCTGATGCGTTTGGGCAAAAATGACGAATATCCGTTTTCCGCGCTAGAGGCTTATCACAGCTATGCCAAGGCAACGAAAGACGAAAACGGCATTCCGTCCATCCGTTTGCTGCTGCCGGTTTTCGAAAAGGAAGATCCTGCGCGGGACAAAAAGCTTTCTGCCCTGATCCGGCGCGTTATCAAGGATACGGCGCAGGCCTTTAACGAAGAAAATGAACAAGAGATCACGACTGCGTTCGTCGCAAGCCTGATTGATTATTCATGGGACAAACGCAAATCCGCATTTAACGCGGAAGCGCACCGTTCCTATGTGACGGACGAAATCCTGAACGAACTGACAGACGAGAGCGTTTACGGCGCCATTCGTGACTGGCTGCCGATGAGCTTTGACAATATCGCGCAAAATCTTGGCATCGAGATGGAGAATGTCGATCATGTTTCGAAAATCAGAATGATGCTTGGAAGGCTGGTCGATGACGGCCAACTGACAAAGGCCGGCAGCAAATATAACCTGCCGCAGCCGTTCAAAGCCAAAAACGTTAAAATGATGGTGACCGCGCGCGACCATGAAGGCAACATTTACGCATCACCGGTCGAATGGGACCAGGAGCGATATGGCACCAAGCCGGAAGTTGTTTTTAACGAGCAGCAGCAAGGCGACCAAAAGATCGGGCTACACGACGCCATTCGCGCCGAGCTTACTTACTATATGGGCAGCGTCGAACACGCAAAAATCACCAAGGTCGAAACGTATTTTGACCCTGTAACCAACGATCACGACTTTTCCGCAGATGAGGATGAAGAGGACGCCAAGCCTTCCGCCAAAAACCTAACGGTATCCAAAGACAGCATCAAACCAGAGGATGCAGCAAAGGTTACCGGCTCCAACAATATCTATATCTCGCAGAACGCCGCAGTACCGGCGGACGGAACGATTGCAGGCATTGTTCAGGAAGGCAAAGACAATACGTGGTACTTCAAGCCTTCCCTCGCCGGTATTGGCCGCTTTGCGATCAGCGCAGAAGACACCGAGCTGAAGGCCGGCGACATTCTGACCGTCAAAATCAAACCGGAAAGCCGCGCGTTCGAGCATATTATCGGCATTCACGGCAACCTTTACGAAGAAGCCGGACACAGCAAGCTCTCTGCAGTAGAGCAAGGCATCCCTCTGGAGTTCCCGGAAGATATTCTGGACGGTACACCGCCGCTGATCGTGCCGCCGCCGTCAAAGGACCGCGTAGATTTCCGGGACGTTCCTTGCATCACGATCGACCCGCCGACGGCAAAAGACTTCGACGATGCGATTTACGTGGAAGAAAATAGTGACGGCTGGAAAGTCATGGTCTTTATCGCGGACGTTACGCATTACATGAAGCCCGATACCAAGCTGTTTGAAGAAGCGTACAAGCGCGGCAATTCGACGTATCTGCCGGATCTGACGATCCCGATGCTGCCCGAAGCGCTGTCGAACGATATTTGCTCCTTGCGTCCGGAAGAAGACCGGGCCTGCCTTGTTACGACGATGCAAATCAATAAAGACGGCCAGATTACCAAGAAGCATTTTGATCGCGGCCTGATGCGCTCCCGCGCCCGCTTCCATTATGACGAGGTGCAGGACGCGCTGGAGGGCAATCTGAATGAACAAACAGCGAAATTCTACAAGAGCCACATCCAGCCTGCCTTTGACGTGTTCAAGGCGCTGTCAGAGGCCAGAGAGCGCCGCGGCGGACTGAACTTCAACACGCCGGAACAGCGCATTGATATTACGGACGGCGAAGAGACATTTACGCTGGAGCTGCAAAACGAGTCTCACGGCATTATCGAAGAGCTGATGATTTCTTCCAACATTGCAGCCATTGAGACGTTGCTGGAGAAAAATTCGCTAGTGATCGCCCGTGTTCACGGCTTGCCGAATGAACGGACGCTGAAAGAGTTCACGACGCAGCTTGCCGAATACGGCGTGACCCTGCCCGATGAAAATCTGGCGATCGAACAACGTGTCGAGCAAATCCTGCAACAGGCGGAAGGCTCGCCCCATGAAGATGACATTAAACGTCTTATGGTTCGTTGCCAGGACAAAGCAAAATACCGCGCCGAGCTTAGCGAGCACTATGCGCTGAAGCTGGACGCCTATACGCACGAAACCTCGCCTATTCGCCGCATGACGGATTGGTATATTCACGCCCTTCTGAACGAAGCATGTAACCTGAAAGAAGGCTCGAAGCTCACCCCCGATATGAAGCGGCAGATCGGCGAAGCTGCGGAGCATTTCAGCGAGACCGAAAGACGTTCTGCCGAAGCTGAAAGACAGACCAAACTGCGTCTGGCAGCAAGCTGGGTGGAAAAGCGTCTTGGTGACGAATTCAATGCCGCGGTAACGCATGTCACGGCCAAAGGCGTCTTTATCAAGGTCGCCGGTGGCAGCAGCGAACGGCATGAGATCAAGAGCTTTATCCCGACGCAAGATCTGGACCGCTCGGCATCGAATGACCCGAATTCCGAGGCCTATTACAAGCCCGGTAAGGCCGTTACGGTACGGGCGGTTGAAGCAGACCCGGTTACGGCGATCATCAAGTTCCAGATCGTGCAGCCGTCTTAAAACCGGCTGCGGTCTTATAGACAAAATTACAGTGAGGCTGCGGCTTATGGTCGCGGCCTCATTTTCATTTATGGGAGAATTCTGGAATAAAGAAGAAGATGGTGCGGGTGGTCGGACTCGAACCGACACTCCTTTCGGAACTGGATTTTGAATCCAGCGCGTCTACCAATTTCACCACACCCGCACTGATCTGTTCCCCATATCAGTAGCCTTGTCTTATAGGGTGCGTCAACTGTTAACTGGCGATAAAATGCACCGCCCGAAAAAAACGACCGGCCTAGTCGTTAAGACTGAGGCCGGCAAGTTGAACAGGGAGGTATTTACCTATGGGATTCAGTATCCCAGTAGAAGGTTACTAATTAGTTAATGCTAATAATCTTAATTCCAAGGGGGACAAGGAACTTTTTTAACTGGATTAAATTGTAACGCTAATCCGTTGAAAGATAAAGAGATAGCTGCCAGCGCACCTTAACGAGTTGCGTGGTAAAGCTGTTTGACTTCTTCCGCGCTGAGGACGCGGTTATAAATACGAATATCATCAAGCCGGCCGTCAAAGTTTTCAGTACTGCCGCCGCCGCCGTCACCAATCAGCATATCGCGCGTTGAATCAGATGCGTGTGTACCGCTGCCGTTATCATCGGTACCGTCAATGGCCGTGATTTCGCCATTGATATAGACTTCAGCGGACGTGCTTGCCGTACCACCATCCCAGGTCATGACAACGTGGAACCACTCCCCTGTTCCCGGCGCTGAATTATAGCGCCTTAAATTGCCGCTGCTATGTACCGCGGTAAAGCCGATGCCACCGAACCCGCTGTCAAAATCAATCCACCATCCTTCGTCTGTGTTATTGTCGCTTTTATAGAGCAAAGCGCCGTCCGCGAGCGAATTGCGGTACACCCAAAACGCCCAGCTTCCCGGCCCCAGATCGGCCAGACCTGCCGGTGCGGTAACCGTCACCACATCATCCGTGCCATCAAATGTTAAGGCGGTTGCGACCTTGCCGCTGGCGGAAACAACATTGGCATTGCCACTGAAGGTACCATCATGAGTGCCGGGATTGTCGGCATTTTCGACATTCGTGCCGCTGGTTTCATCAAGACGATAATGGGCGACCAGCCCGCTGGCAGGTGGCGCCGGCTTACCGATAATGACCCAGTCTTCGGAGTTGCAGTACTGCATGACCTCGTCATCTGAATCATAGAAGACTTCCCCGGCAACGCCTGCGGGGCTGGAACAGCCACCGCCGCCAGTGCCGCCGATCTTGCTCATCGCCACCCATTCAACGCCGTTGCAATATTGCATGACCTTGTGGTCAGTGTTGTAAATTATAACGCCCTCTACACCAGCTGGGCCTGTACAGCCTGTGCCACTACCGCTTAGAGTGATAACAACTTTACCATCACTACCATTTGCATTTGTGCCGCCTGTACCGGGGCCTCCGTTGCCAGCCGTCGTACCAGAACCAGCTATTACGGTATCGCCGAAACCACCACCGGCACCGCCATTACCGCCGCTGCCATTGGCACCGCCGCCTGCACCCGTCCCAACGGTAGCACAACCATCGTCACCGGCACCGCCGCCGCCGCCATATCCCGTACTGTTACCGCCCTGACCGCCCCTAGCGCCACAACCACCGCCGCCGCCATAAGTACTTAAACCGCCATTACCGTCTCTACTGGCACCGCCGCCACCACCATAGGTGCTACTAAGACCACTGCCGCCGCCTGTGCCGCCGGCACCGCCGCTGACTGGACCGCCGTCACCGCCATTATCCAGCAAATCACCTTTTACACCGCCGCCGCCGACCCAGATATCAAGCTGCTGCCCACTGGCAACCGTGACCGTTGAGGTAGCATAACCGCCGCCGCCGCCACTCGTCGAGCCGGCATTCTTTTTACCGCCGCCGCCGCCGCCGCCGCCACCAGCGGCCAACAGTGCTGCGCTCCTCATAACCACACTACCGCCGCCGCCGCCAGTGCCGCCGCGAATATTTTCAGTACCGCCGGCACCGCCCGCGCCAAAAGTTTCAATCACGACAGAATCGCAACCGGCCGGAACGGTGTAGCTATATGTTCCGGGCGTCGTATATGTCACCGTACTTGAGCACGTTACTGCGCCTGGATCAGAAGTGGCTGCGGCCAACACCCCAGTCTCGGTAAAGCCGCCGCCAGTGCCTTTGTTGGTGTGCCAGTCGGCGACATCACCGCTGAGGAAGATTTCCGGCGCTTCGCCGGTCGGCAAGCTGCCGTCTGCGCCGAGATACATCGGCATATTATTGGGGCTGAGAAATTTTGCGCGCATCGAGGCATCGGAAAGGTCGATGTAAGTACCAATGTCGAACCAGAAATCGGCGAGTTCTCCGTAAAACTCATCTCCACCAAATTCAAAACCGCCAAAAACATAATTTGTAACGGTAAAGTCAAAACTATTGCCGGTATTAAAAGTCGGGGTGCTGATGGGCGTGTCGGCTGCGCCATTTATATATACATCCGCCTGACTGCTTCCTACATCGACGCTGATAAGGACATGATTCCATTTCTCAGCTTCCAGAACATCATCACTTTCATAATTCTGCATCGCCACAGGATCCGCGGACGTAATATACACGGTCCAGAAACCGTCGACGTTTGACGCCCCGTTATCAAGTGCAATAATGAAATCGCCGTTTGTATTCGTCATGACGACCTGATAGTCAGCGGCTTCTGCAGGAGGCCTAACCCAAAAGCTGGCCGTGAATTTTTTATCGTCGCTTAAACCGGTAAGCGCTGACTTTAACATTTCACTCGTCCCGTCAAAATCCACCGCCACCGGCGTATAAGAGCCTAGACCGGCCATAATCCAGTTTTCACCGTCGCAATATTGCAGGGCGGCGCGGTCGCCATTGTAATAGAAAACGCCCCCGTCCCCGGCGGGATTGGTGCAAGCGGCGTGAGCGGGCGCGGCAAAGAGCAATAATAAAGCCAAAATGGCCGTCACCCCGGACTTGATCCGGGGTTTGTGCCAAAGGAGTGTCCGGCGGCATAAATCCCGGATAAACGCTACGCATTTTCCGGGATGACGATCTTGATATTTTCGCGCCATTGTCCTGCGAACGGGGCATTCGGCGGCATAATCATTATTATACCCCGGCCCGGTATTTCCGAATCGCCTGTTATTTTGAGCGCTCATTCCCGGCATTGCCCCCTATCCTTGCTGACGAGGGCGATTCCGGATGATGCCGCCGATCAGAAAGAACATGCCGCCAAAGCCGATCATACCGCCAACCATCCACAGGCCGATTTCGGCGCGGCTGATACCATAGCCGGTATGGGCTTTGAGGCCGTTAACTTCGCGCAAGATGTCGGCCTCGAATTCAGCCTGAGCCGTTTTCAGTTCCGCCAGTTCGGCCTTCAGCGCTTCATTCTCTGCTTTCAGCTCTTTGGACGCTTCGATAATTGGGGCGATCAGGCCGACATAGTTCACCGATTTGGTGCCCATTTCATCGTTGGCAGTCTTCACCAGTTCAGGGAAGAGTTTTTCAAGCTCCTGCGCCATGACACCATATTCAATCTTGCCTTCCGGATCATCCTTCATGCGGAACGTATAGGTATCGACCTGCGCCAGCCTTGACAGCATGTCCCTGCCCGTCAGCGGCTTGATGTCTTTTTTCAGGCGCATATCGGAGATATCCGTTATGGTTCCAGTATAAGTAATGTCACCTTGCGCGTGCAATGCGATGCCTGTACTGGTGTTGGTAAAGTATCCACCATATCCAGCGGAGCTGGCGCTGGTGCCATAGATGCCATAGTTTACACCCGTTGTATGCGTGACTTCACCATAAGTCCCATATGCACTGTCACCGGCAGCCACACCTTTAACACCATAGTGGACACCTGTTGTCGAAGTGGCAACCCCATAAACACCACGTCCATTAACGCTGGCAGCCTGCCCAAACACGCCGGTTGTTACGCCGGTAGTAGCGCTTGCAGTCCCGTGCACACCCCGACCAGAAGTGCTTTGGCTGGTAAAAGATCCGCCATAGCTAGCAACAGATGTATTGGCCACCGTTCCAAGGGCACTATAGGTAAAATTCGCGTTCGCACCGAAAGAACCACTGTTATTAAACTGGATCTGCGTGTCCGCACCAGCCGGAGAACCACCACCGCCGCAACTCTGCCATTCAAAGTCACCGCCGGTGGCTTCGTAGGTCAGGCAGTATTCGTCTGTCGGCGCGTTGACGGCCTTCAGGTGGGATTCGAGTACCTCGTCAGCGCTCAGACCGCCGCCGGCATTAGAGGCGCAAACCCAGGCAGAACCGTTCCATTCGGCAACCTGTCCATTAGTACAAGACAGTCCGGCCAATGTATCGCTGCCACCACCGCCGCCTGCGCCGCCGCCGGACAGAGAAATTACGGTGAACTTCATATCGAAATCATCGCCGGCCCAGTCATTTTCAACTTTACATGAGCCGCCGCTACCAAACTTTTTCGTCTGCATATAGAAAGTTACATCAGTCTGGTCGGTCGCATAACTAAAGGTTCCGGTCATCCCATAGCCAATCCACACGGCACCGAGTCCGGAATCGTCATCAAAGAGATATTGCCCACCTGAAGTGTTTGTTCCATCTGTGAAGCGATAGATACAATCAACCCAGTTTGACCCAAAATTCGCTTCTAACTGAACATCCACCCTGATTTCGTAATCACCGGCCGGCAGGCTTGCAAATTTGATTGCCGGAATTTTTCCCTCGCTCGGTACACTGGCAGAGCCGGTTACTGTAGCATTCGAACAATCAGCATCAGCTGTCGTTAAAGAAACCCATGATGCAGAACTGGAACTCCATATACAGTTGGTAGCCGCAGGCATTGTCAATGTGCCAATAATACCGCCGGTGCTCTGCTCTGCCGCGACCCAGCTGCCGCCGCTATACAGCAGAATTTCACCATCGCTAACGCCTGTCGTATCAACATCGGACAGGTCATTCAGCGCGCCGCCACCGCCGCCGCCAAGGTCGGCCCAGGCGCCGCTGACGACGCCGCGGAATTTGTTGGTGTCGGTGTCATAGCGCAGCATACCGTTAACCGGGGTCGGTTCCTGCGCCGTGGTGCCGGCAGGAACAGTCCACGCGCCGGTGCCGCTGGCGTAATAGACGCCTGCCGTCATGTCGCCATAGATCTTGTTACCGATATTCAGGTAATTGCTGGTTGTTGCGGTCGGGGGATCTATGTCATAGCCGATGATAATGTTGTCATCACCGGTCGTTATCAGATCGCCTGCCTGATAGCCCATCAGAATGTTTCTATTAGCACCAAGGCCGGCAGTTCCGCCCTCAAGATTATAACCAGCACGGTAGCCGAACAGGCTGTTACCATCCATATCGCCATCAGTCGCAGAGGCATTCCCGGCTGCCAGAGAACC
>CBDUPU010000074.1:0-9766 GCA_965369185.1 uncultured Rhodospirillales bacterium | reverse complement strand
TGTTTCCAGTAATGACAGGGCGCCGCTTCTGAGCGCTGCAAATTATCCTGTTTATCTTGATAGCGGGCCGGAGCCGGTTGGCGGATCAACGCGGATGAATGCCGGGACGGTGCAGAAAATTACGCTCAATATGATTTCCACCGCCGTCATGGTGAAGCTCGGCCATGTGTTTGACGGCATGATGGTCGATGTGAAGCTGAATAACGCAAAGTTGCGTGAGCGGGCGGAGCGCATGATTACAAAAATCACCGGCTGTAGCGAAAAGCAGGCGGCGCAAGCGCTTGATGCTTCCGGCAAGGGCGTGGATGCTAATGTCAAGCTGGCCGTGTTGATCGTTAAAGGCTATAGTCCGGAGGACGGGCGCAAATTGCTGGAAAATAGCGAAGGCAGCCTGCGGACTGCGCTGAGCCATCCCGCACCGAGATAAAGTTTTGGAGCGTTTCCCCGGTTAGCTGAAATCTATTTCGCCGGCGTTTTGGGGCTTTAGAACGGTAACGTGCCCCATTTTTCGGCCTTCGCGAATTTCGTCTTTGCCGTAAAGGTGCAGGCTTGCACCTTTCATTTCCAGCCAAGGGCCAAGTTTCTTTGCATCGGAGCCGATTAAATTCACCATGACGGCGTCAGAATGGTGGTTGGGCGGGCCGACTGCCATGTCGCAGACAGTGCGTACATGCTGCTCGAACTGGGATACGCTACAGGCGTCTATCGTCCAGTGGCCGGAATTGTGGGTGCGCGGGGCTATTTCATTGGCCAGCAGGCGACCATCCGGCGTGACAAACATTTCCAGCGTCAGGACGCCGACAAGATCGACGGCTTCGGCCAGATGTTCGGTCAGTTTGCGCGCTTCGGCGGCAATATGGTCGGGAATTCCTGCAGGTACTGTGCTTTTAGAAAGAATATGGTTGCGGTGTTCGTTCTGGATCGGTCCGTAGGTCGCCGTCTGCGCGAGCTTGTCACGGGCGACTATAACGGAGATTTCGCATGAAAAATCAGCCTTTTCCTCTATAATGATCTCTTTCGAGTTTAGAGATTTCCAGTAAGGCTTTGGATCTTCACCAACCGTATATGAGGCCTGGCCTTTGCCGTCATATCCGAAACGGGTTGTTTTGAGAATATATTCGCTACGCCCCATCTCGTTAGTCAGAATCTGAATGTCTTTTGCATTTTTGGCCAAGGCCCATTGAACCGTCGGGATGCCTATGTCATTCAGGAATTTCTTCTCTTTTCCGCGGTCTTGCGCGATTTCCAGCAACCGGTCGTCAGGATGCACGGGCCTTAATTGCTGCAGATAACGCACCGTTTCGACTGGTATATTCTCAAATTCATAGGAAATGACGTCAACGGACTCGGCAAAGGCGCGTAACTTGTTTTTATCATCGTATGCGCCGATGAAAGTCTTGGCGGCAACGTGGCTGGCGGGGCTGTTTTCTTCCGGGCAATATATATGTGTCTTGATGCCAAGGCGGGCTGCTGCCAATGCACTCATACGGCCAAGCTGCCCGCCGCCGAGTATGCCGAGTATTTTCGTTTCCATTTTCATGATGCTTATTGTTATGACGGGCTATGGCGCAAACGGCAAGAGTGATTTTTGCCAAAGTGCCTAAAAGCACTTAAACCGGCTGCTCAGCAACGCTTTCTGTTTGTTCTGCACGAAACTTTTCGAGCTTTGCTGCGATGGCTTCGTCTTGTGTGCTCAATATTGAGGCGGCGAGAAGGGCGGCGTTTTTGGCACCGGCTTCGCCGATGGCAAGTGTGCCGACAGGTACGCCCGCGGGCATTTGGACGATGGATAGAAGGCTGTCCATACCTTTTAATGCTTTGCTTTTCACAGGAACGCCGAGGACGGGCAGGGTGGTCATGGCCGCGACCATGCCGGGCAGATGCGCTGCGCCGCCGGCGCCGGCGATAATGACTTTCAGGCCACGATCTCTTGCTGTCCTGGCGTATTCGCACATACGCTCTGGCGTGCGGTGGGCGGAGACAATCTTCGTTTCATGTGCAATGCCAAAATCGTCCAGTATGTCGGCGGCTTTTTTCATGGTTTCCCAGTCAGATTGGGAGCCCATAATAATACCGATAAGAGGGGTATTGTTTGTCGTCATGATCAGGCGATGATGTCCGGCAGCAGCATGCTTTTGATGCGCTGTATTTCGTCTTTTAGCTGTAGCTTACGCTTTTTCAGGCGCTGCATCTGAATGAAGTCGACCGGAGGTGTTTGCAGCAAGCGGGAAATCACGTCATCCAGATCCTTATGCTCGCATTCCAGGTCGTACAGACGCTCCTGAAGTATCTCTTCTTCATCTTCCATAAATGGATCAAACCCTTGAAATAGTGTTCCCAAGGCGGCAATACTATCAGATAATCCGTTGTTTGGTAAGAAAGAATTGCAATTCCATTTAATTGTAATTAGAGATTTCCATTGTAGGCTTGGCTTGTGTAAGGTAAAGCCTTGTTTCGGGTGTAAATTCTAATAAAAGCGGTAGGAAAATTATGGCTAAAAAGCGTATTGGCATTTTAACGAGCGGCGGTGATTGTGCCGGGCTGAACGCAGCTATCAGGGCGGTTGTTCACAGGGCGCATTTGCTGGGATGGGAGACCGTAGGCATTACTGACGGTACTGCCGGCCTGTTGCGTGATCCTCCGGAATATCGTGTTTTGCATCCAAATGATTTTGACGGCAACATAATGCGTCTTGGTGGCACGATCCTCGGCACGACTAATAAGGGTAATCCGTTTGCCTTTCCGATGGCCGATGGTTCGACCAGAGACTTGTCCGGCAAGATTATCGAAGGCTTTAAGTCGCTTAATCTCGACGCCGTGATCGGGATCGGCGGTGACGGAAGTTTCGCGATTCTGCAAAAGCTTGCCAAAAAGGGCGGCATTAACATGGTCGGTATTCCCAAGACCATCGATAACGATATCGGTATGACAGAAACCTCCATTGGTTTTGACACGGCCGTAGCCGTAGCGACCGAAGCGCTTGACCGTTTGCAGCCGACCGCGGCGAGTCATGACCGTGTTATGGTTCTGGAGGTTATGGGGCGCGATGCCGGGCATATTGCGCTGAGCGCGGGGATCGCCGGCGGGGCCGATGTGATCCTGCTGCCGGAAGTCAAATACTCTATCGATGCGATTAAGCAAAAAATCCTTGATGTTAAGGAGTCCGGCCGCAACTTTGCGCTCGTCGTTGTTTCCGAAGCTGTCAAAACCGAAAAAGGCGAGAAGTTCGAGGTCGCTTATCATGGCGGCGAGAAGCGCTATGGCGGTATTGGTCACTATCTGTGTGGCAAGATTGCAGAGGCGACCGGCTTTGAAACGCGTGTGACAGTCCTTGGCCACGTTCAGCGTGGAAGCTCGCCGACCTATAATGACCGTTTGCTGGCTTCTGCCTTCGGGGTTAAGGCGGTTGATCTTATCAAAGAGGGCAAGTTCGGTCGCATGGTCGCGTGGTCTGATCGTCAGGTGATTGACGTTGCGATTGACGATGCAATTGCGGCCTACCAAGAAGTCGATTTGAATGGTACATTGGTACAAACGGCGAGGGCCCTCGGCATTTCATTGGGAGATTAATATTACATGCTTTATATCCAGGAATCGCTTAGTGCGGATGAAGAACTGGTTCACGTGGGGAAGTTCCACTGGATGTACACGCTTGCAGCTGTGATGGCGATTTTCTGGGGGCTGGTTGGCTGCATCGCCGTGATCTTCGGCGGGATATGGTTCCAGCAAATGTATGGAAGCGGGTTTTACTCACAAGGCTGGCTCGGCATGGTGCGGGAGCTTCATCCCGCTATCCGGCTTGGCGCGTTTTTTGTTTTTCTTATGGGCTTGCTTAGTTTCGCACAGCGCATGATTGTCAAGGCAACGACTGAAATTGCCATTACCAATTCCCGCCTGATTTACAAGCGAGGTCTGGTCGCCCGTTATGTCGGTGAAATGAGCATTGACCGGATCGAAGGTGTAAATGTCCTTCAATCAATCTTTGGCAGGCTCTTTAATTATGGCCGTGTCATGGTCCGCGGGATGGGCGTTGGCGAGGTTATCCTGCCGCCTCTTGAAAATCCTGTCGCCTTTCGTAAAGCCATTGAAAAGGCACGTACCTCATGACCCAAGCCCGACCGAATACTAAAAAAACCATGAGTGACCAGCGTATGCTCGACCCCGGCGTTGCATCGATGATCAAGGATGACGAGAAGGTTATCCGTGTTGCGCAAATTCACTGGGGAATTTATTGGAAGGCTGCAGCCGTCGGGGTGATCGCGCTCTTGCTGCTGATATCGGCGTTTTTCAGGCCGCTGGGCATTTTTATGGCGCTTGTTGTCTTTATCATGTTTTCACTGGCCACACTTTATAAGCACTTTTTGCTGCTGGTTCTGACTGACAAGCGGGTTTTTCTGCGCCACGGCATCCTTCGGGTCGATACGATCCAGATTCGTCATAGCCGTATCGAGTCCGTAGAAACCGAGCGCACGATCATGGGGCTGATCCTCGGCTATGCTGCGGTTGTAATATATGGCACGGGGAGCCGCCGTACGGCCATCCCGTTCATTGCGGATGCTCTCGAGTTTCGTAACGAGCTTGACGAAATGCTGACGGCCTATGAAGAAGGTGCGTCACGCCGGGACACCGATCAATAAATAACCTTCATCACGGACTTCATTATGAGCAAATGGGACAAGTCGAAACTGGTCAGCCGTTACGTAACGGAAGGCCCGAAAAGCGCACCGCATCGTGCATATTACTATGCTATGGGGCTTTCGGAGGAGGAGATACACCAGCCGCTCGTGGGCGTGGCGACATGCTGGAACGAAGCTGCGCCCTGTAATATCGCGCTGTCGCGGCAAGCACAGGCCGTTAAGCGCGGGGTAAATGAAAGCAAGGCGACACCGCGCGAATTTACCACCATTACGGTGACTGACGGAATTGCAATGGGACATGAAGGCATGCGCTCTTCGCTTGTGTCGCGCGATGTGATCGCCGATTCCGTTGAACTGACGATGCGCGGTCATTGTTATGATGCGCTTGTCGGGCTGGCCGGTTGTGACAAATCGCTGCCGGGCATGATGATGGTTATGGTGCGGCTGAACGTGCCAAGCGTCTTTATGTATGGCGGTACGATCCTGCCGGGCAAGTTCCGTGGCAAGGATGTCGATATCGTCAATGTATTTGAAGGTGTCGGCAAACATGCAGTCGGTGAAATGAGCGACGATGATCTGCATGAGCTGGAGTGTGTAGCTTGTCCTTCTGCCGGTGCGTGCGGTGGGCAGTTTACCGCGAATACGATGGCCTGCGTTTCCGAAGCAATCGGGCTTGCGCTGCCTAATTCTGCCGGCGCGCCGGCGCCATATGAAAGCCGCGATGAATATGCCGAGGCATCTGGTAAGGCGGTCGTAGAGCTTTTAAAATCAGGCATTCGCCCCCGTGACATTGTTACGCGTAAATCATTGGAAAACGCTGCTGCCGTGGTCGCGGCGACGGGCGGTTCCACTAACGCAGGGCTGCATTTGCCGGCAATTGCCCATGAGGCAGGCATTGATTTTGACTTGCACGAGGTTGCCGAGATCTTTAAACGCACGCCGCTGATCGCAAACCTGCGCCCCGGCGGGAAATACGTTGCGAAAGATTTGTTTGATGTCGGCGGTGTTGGCGTTGTTCTGAAAGAATTGCTGGATAACGGTTATTTGCATGGTGATTGCCTCACTGTCACTGGCAAGTCTCTGGCGGAAAACCTTGAAGGCGTTAAGTTGCCCGAGGGTCAGGACGTTGTTTATCCGGTGAAAAATCCGATTCATCCGAGCGGCGGTGTCGTCGGGTTGAGGGGAAATCTCGCCCCTGAAGGCGCAATCGTTAAAATCGCGGGGCTGGAAGAGCTGGTATTCGAGGGGCCTGCCCGTTGTTTTGATAGCGAAGATGAGTGCTTTAAAGCCGTGCAAAACCGCGATTACAAAGAAGGTGATGTGCTGGTCATTCGCTATGAAGGGCCAAAAGGCGGTCCCGGCATGCGGGAAATGCTTTCTACGACTGCTGCCCTATACGGGCAGGGGACAGGCGGCAAGGTTGCCCTGATTACGGACGGGCGTTTTTCAGGCGGTACGCGCGGTTTCTGTATTGGCCATGTCGGGCCGGAAGCGGCTGTCGGCGGGCCGATTGCCTTGATCCGTGATGGCGATATTATCCGGATTGATGCGACGACTGGAACGCTTGATGTCCAGCTTTCAGATGAAGAGCTGGCGGCGCGGCAAAAAGACTGGACGCCGCGAAAGCATAATTACCAGAGCGGGGCGCTTTGGAAATATTGCCAGACGGTCGGGCCAGCGGCCAAGGGAGCCGTTACGCATCCAGGCGCGCAAGAGGAAACGCACGTATTCGCCGACTTGTGATGTGAGAGGGGAGAGCTTTCTCGCATTTTCTGAAAACGCCGGATTTTGGTAAAGCTCTATTAACTCTTTTCAGGCACTATTGGATAGTCGAAACCCACTTCGGATTGTCCTTAAATGTCGCAGAAAACCAAGAAAAATCAGAATAAACACATCCTAGTATTGCTGGCGTCCTTTGCGCTCGGTTTGGGCGGATATACATTATCCTCGAATGCGCAGTATCAAGGCGTGTATGACAATGCGACGGAAGCGCCGACTTTTATTTATAAAACGATCCTTTCAAACAGTCTGGAAGCGGGCGGCACCAAAACCGGCTTTACCAAAATCAGTTTCAGTGACAGCGAGGCCATGGATGATTTCTACAGTGCCCGCGGTCACGCACCGATCTGGACAGGGGGGAAAGACCTCGCCAAGGCGACCGAGGCGCTGCGGGTTCTTGAGAGTTCATGGACACAGGGGCTGAACCCGTCATCATATCATGTCGAAGAAATTCGTAACTTGCTCGAACGTCCGATTTTAACCGACAAAGCACGGCTGGAGCTGCTTCTGACTGATGCTGCGATCCGTTATGGCCGCGACCTTAGCGGGATGCGTTTTGATCCTGAACTGATCAAGCAGAAGGCTGAATACTGGCGCACGCCGCTTAACCCTCAGGAGATCGTTGATAAGCTGGCAAAGGCATCTGACCCTGTTAAGGGGCTTCGATCATTCGAGCCGAATACCAAGCTATATCGTACTTTGCAGGACGAGCTGGTCAGGCTGAGCAAGGAAGAAGTCGATTATGATTATGTCTTGCCGATGAGCTTTGGCGGTGACCATCACTTTACACCGGGCGAAAGACATAAAGACGTTGCTGCGTTGCGCGTGCGTCTCGGGGTTTCCTATAAGCAAGGGCAAGGGCCTGAAAGCTATTATGATGATAATCTTGCTGCTGCGGTGATGAAATTTCAACGTGAGCACGGGCTGGAGCCGGATGGTATTCTCGGGCCGCAAACGCTTGCCGTTCTGAACCGTACCAAGAAAGAGCGTATGGAGCAGATCGTTGCCAATATGGAGCGCCTGCGCTGGCTCGAGCAGGAAAAGCCTGACCGTTATCTGCTTGTGAATATCCCTCAGCAACTGCTCTGGGCCGTTGATGGCGGCAAGGTCGAGACGGAGATGAAGGTTGTCGTTGGCTTGCCTTATCGCCGAACCAAGGAGTTTACGACCAAAGTAACCGGAGTGCGCTTTAACCCAACATGGACTGTGCCGATTAGCCTGAAAATGCAGGATTTCCTGCCAAAACTCAAAGATGACCCGGGCTATCTGGCGCAAAAAGGTATCGAGATTTACAAAGGCTATGGCCGTAATGCAATCAGCATCGACCCGATGAGTGTTAACTGGCACTCGGTTGGTTGGAAAGAAATGGGGCAGATGCGTTTTGTCCAGACACCGGGCGACCATAATGCGCTTGGGGCCGTCCGCATCCTGATGCCGAATGTTTATAATATCTATTTGCATGATACCAATCATCCGGAGTATTTCGAGCGCGGCCAGCGTGCCTATAGTTCAGGCTGTGTCCGGATGGCAGAACCTGAGAAAATCGCCGATTTTATTTTGAAGGGTAATAAAGATTATTCTGCACAAAAGCGGGAAGAGCTTATTGCCGCAGGCGAGACGGTCGAGGTAGAAGCCGATAAAGCATTCCCCATTTATATTATTTACCAGACGATGTGGCTCGACGATAAAGGCCGCCTGGTTTATGGGCCGGACGTATATAAGCGCGATCAGGAACTGATTAACGTTCTTTCCGGTCTGGATGCTTATAAGCTGCAAGGTGTTGCCGAAACGCGTCAGGCCAGCCTTGAAGATGATGGTGCCAGCCGTCGCTCGACAGCGCTTGCGTATAACCAGTAGCCGCTTTAGAATAAATCAGCCTTTACTTATTTTAGCGCTCTGCTAAAAATCTCCCTTTGGAGAAATCCAACATAAAAGAGAAAGAGAGGGTTTAGTGCCTGATCAGACTTATGACAGTGACGCTGTGTCTGCCCAAAAAACACTGACGCGTCGAGATTTAATCAAAGCCGGCGTTCTCGGCGGATTGTTGCTGCCGACCGTAGCAGCAACGCCTTTGCATGCTGCTGCGCGCCTTGCAACGCCCTCCGGTGCTGGCGCGATGAAAATCGCATTTCGTAACCAGCATACCGGTGAGAGTTTTAACGGGGTTTACAAGGTCGGCGATCGTTATCTGCCGCAGGCTTTTGAGAAAATTAATAACGTTCTGCGCGATTTTCGTACCGGTGAAGTGTTTCCGATTGATCCGCGTATTATTGATATTTTGTATGCCGTTCACAGCAAGTCAGGCTCCAGTTCTCATTATGAAGTGCTGTCTGGCTACCGGTCGCCCAAAACGAATGCAATGCTTGCGAATATCGGCGATGGCGTAGCGCAGAACTCCCTGCATATGACAGGGCAGGCAATCGATATCCGCCTGCCGGGCTTTTCGACACGGAAACTGTCCGAATTGGGCAGGGGGCTTAAGGCTGGCGGTGTGGGTTATTACAGAACAAGCAATTTCGTCCATCTTGATACAGGTCAGGTGCGCTACTGGTCTTAAGGTCGGGCACTGCTTGCGGGGAGAATTATCGTGATTTTTATTGCCCTCGGAGCAAACTTGCCGAGCCACTTCGGTTCTCCTTATCAAACATTACAGGCCGCCAAGGCCGCGATGCAGGAGCAAGGCATTAGAATTGATGCTTCGTCCCGGACATGGTTGACGGCACCTGTGCCTGTTTCTGATCAGCCTTGGTACCATAATGAGGTCGTAAGGGTTTCCACTGAGTTTTCACCTTATGAACTGCTTGAGCGTCTCCAATCTATCGAGGATGCGTTTGGCCGGGTGCGGACGGTTCGCAATGCGCCGCGTCTTCTGGATCTTGATCTGGTCGCTTATAATAATGAAATTCTCGACAAGCCTGAACTTATCGTGCCGCACCCGCGGATGCATAAACGGGCCTTTGTGCTGCTTCCAATGCAGGAAGTCGCGCAAAACTGGGAGCATCCGGTTATCGGGGTGACGCTGGATGACCTTGTCATGAACCTTCCAAAGGATCAGGAAGCCGTCCCCATGGAAGAAAAGGTCCCGGCCTGAGATGGGGGCGCCGGTATTTAATCGCGGCCCGTATTTGATGGGTATCGTGAATGTCACTCCTGACAGTTTTTCTGACGGCGGCTGTTTTTATACCCCCAAAAATGCCATAGATCACGCGCTTCGCCTTGCGGATGAGGGGGCGGATATCCTTGATATCGGGGGGGAGTCAACAAAGCCGGGCGCCCAGCCCGTTTCGGTACAGGAAGAGATGGACCGTGTTTTGCCGGTGATTGAAGGTTTGCGCGGCTGCGGCAGAATA
>CBDUPU010000073.1:0-9868 GCA_965369185.1 uncultured Rhodospirillales bacterium | reverse complement strand
CCGCCGTGTGATCGTCGAGGTGAAGCGCTTCGTCGCGCAGCTTCTGCAGCCGCCCTGAAAAAACTGTCGGTATTGTAGCGCATAACGTTCATAATTTGGACATCGCGAACCGAACGATCGGGATTCATAAACAGGTTTAGATCAACGATCAGGTCTTCAGCGTAACGTGCCCCGGCCATAACGCTCCAGCACTGGTTTAGCTGGCGTTTCAGGGAATCCATTTCGCTCATCGTCATTTGCTGCGAAAAGCGCGTCAGCATAGAGGACGGCTCCGCTTCGCCGGGTTTGTCGGCCTGAACCGGCTGTTCTTCTGTCGGCATCAGGTTACGCAGCAGCGATTTAAAATCCTCCTGTGTCGCTTCTTCGGCCTGAACCGGCGGCGGCGGGCGCTTTACCGGCTTAGGCGGTGCGACGGTTTTGGCCGGCTCCGGCTTTTCCTTAGGCGGTGCGACTGCTTCCGGCTCCGGCTCAGGCTTTTTAGCCTCTTTCTTCTCTGGCTCTGGCGGTTTTGGCGGTGACGGCTTTGGCGGGGTTTTTGCCGTCATTTGCGGCTGCACAGGCTTCGGCGGCGCTTCGCTGTCTTGCTTTGGTTTTGCCTGACGGGACGGCTCTGGTGGCGGCGGCTTATTCGTCTGGGTGATTTCATCGACCTGCACCAACTCCACCGTGATCGGGTCCACAATGTCGGGAAGTTCAGGCGTCATGTAAGGTAGACCGACGATGGCAATAACGACAATGGCTGCGTGCAGCACAACGGAGAATATCAGCGGCACTTGCATGTGCGGCTGTGATTCCAGCTCCGGTTCGTTATGCGTTACAGCGGCCATTGTGTGTCAGCAGCCCGTTCAGTTGGTTAAAGCTATTTAGAAGGATTGGACAATAAGGCAACCTTGCGGAAACCCGCCTTGTTGAGCGCCCCGAGAACGTCCATGACACGCCCGTAATCAAGAGAGGTATCAGCGCGGATAAAGATGCGCCGCTCTGAATCGTTATTGGTCATGGCGGTAAGCAAGTTAATCAGGCGGTCACGCTGGACCTCGGTTTCGCCGATAAAAAGCGTGCCCTGATCGGTAATACTGATTTCCAGCGGTTTATTGTCTTCGTCCGTGATCGGCGCGGCGTCAGATTTTGGCAGATTAATATCAACCCCGGCTGTTAATAACGGCGCGGTAATCATGAAAACGACCAGCAGCACCAGCATGACATCGACAAACGGCGTTACGTTAATATCAGACATCGGACGATAGGCACGGCTGCGCCCCCCTGCTTTGCCGACCCGGCCTTTGGATTGAAGCTGTGCACCCATCAGGCTGCCTTCCTGCTGTCTTTAGAGCTGTTTTCCTGCGTATCGAGGTGGCGGGACAATATGGCCAGAAACTCGCTGGCAAACGTGTCGAGCCGGTCGGCATAGCGATCAAGGCTGTTGGTGAAAATGTTGTAAGACACAACAGCCGGGATTGCAGCGACCAGACCGAGCGCCGTCGCAAACAGCGCCTCGGCAATACCAGGCGCGACAACGGCAAGGCTAGTGTTATTCGTGCCCGCAATGGCGGTGAAGGAATTCATAATCCCCCAGACTGTGCCGAACAGGCCGATAAAGGGCGCCGTTGAACCGATACTGGCGAGAAATGTCATGCCACGTTCGAGCGTATTCATTTCCTTGTTGATGCTTGTGCCCATGGCGCGCTCTACACGCTGTTTCAGACTGGCTTGCAGACTTTCGCGAGAAGGAATGCCGCCGGCGACGCCGTTATGCCACTCTTCCATACCCGCGCAGAAAGTGCGGATCAGCGGATCTTGCTTGCCTTTTTTGACGCGTTGATAGAGCTTGTCGAGCGGTTCGCCTGACCAGAAAGAATCTTCGAATTTCTGCGCTCTTTTATTCAGTCGCTTGATCGTGCCGCGCTTCTCTATGATGATCGCCCAGCTCCAGACCGAACAAAAAGTCAGAACCAGCATTACGAATTTTACGATCAGGTCGGCCTGCAGGAACAGCCCCCACATCGATAAATCGCCGGAAAAACTTTCGCCTACGGCTGCAGCTTCTACAATTCTGTCTGTCATGGTAATAAAGCCCTTCTTACTTCTTCCGGCAAACGAACCGGCTTGCCATTAGTTCCTACGCAAACCAGTGTCACATTCATTTCAAATAACTTCACATCTTTGTCGGTTGTTGGGCGAAAAATTGTCTGTTTCATGAGGAAACTGGCATTTTTCACTGTTTCAACCGACGTCTCTATACGCAGCATATCGTCTAGGTAAGCCGAGGCAAGATAGTCTGCCTCCAGATGCCTGACCACAAAGATAAATCCTTCTCGATCCATCAATGGTTTATTCTCAAAACCCGCAGCGCGCAAGAGTTCCGTGCGGCCACGTTCGCAGAATCTTAAATAGTTCGCGTAATAAACAATTCCACCTGCATCGGTGTCTTCGTAATAAATGCGAATATCCATGGTATGTGCGTGTGTCATTTGCGGTATTTCCGATTAATCTCCGAGCATATCCATCTGCGCGGCTTTTGGCGGGGCAAAGCCAAGATAATCAAAGCCTTTGGGCGATAGAACCCGGCCGCGCGGTGTACGTTGGACGAGGCCCTGCTGCATCAAATAAGGTTCAATCACGTCTTCCAGTACGTCGCGCTGCTCCGATAAGGCGGCGGCGAGGGTTTCGACGCCAACCGGGCCGCCGCCGTAATTATCGGCGATACAGTTAAGATAGCGCCTGTCCATCATATCAAGGCCTGCCGGGTCAACATCGAGCCGCTGCAATGCGGCATCAGCGGCCTTGGCGTCAATTTCGGAGACCTTGAGGACATGGGCGAAGTCACGGACGCGGCGGGTAAGGCGTCCGGCGATCCGTGGCGTACCGCGCGAACGGCGGGCAATTTCAAGAGCCCCCTCTTCCGTTAGCGCCATGGATAGCAGACCAGCTGTACGTTTTACGATTTTGGTTAGTTCACCGGCATTATAAAACTCAAGGCGCAGCGGAATTCCGAAACGGTCGCGCAACGGATTGGCGAGCAGGCCGCTGCGGGTTGTCGCGCCGATCAGGGTAAAGGGCGGCAGGTCGATCTGGACAGAACGCGCCGCCGGACCTTCGCCGATAATCAGGTCGAGCTTGTTGTCCTCCATCGCCGGATAGAGGATCTCCTCTACGAGCGGATTAAGGCGATGGATTTCGTCAATAAACAAAACGTCATGCGGCTCCAGATTGGTCAGGATCGCGGCAAGGTCGCCCGCTTTGGCCAGGATCGGCCCGGAAGTTGCGCGGAAGCCGACACCAAGCTCCTTGGCGATGATCTGCGCCAGCGTGGTCTTTCCGAGTCCCGGCGGGCCGAACAGCAGAACGTGGTCCATAGCATCAGCGCGGCTTTTGGCGGATTCGATAAAAACGCGCAGATTTTCACGCACAGGCTGCTGGCCAGTGAAGTCATCAAGGCAAAGCGGACGCAAAGAGCTTTCCGGATCGTCCAGCTCTTGCCGTTCGGCTTCGAGGTCGGGATTGCGCTCAAGGGCAGTGTCACTCATGAGGCCAGTTCCTTAAGTGCCAGTTTGATGATGTCATTTACTTTGCTGTTGTCGTTTGATTTCTGCTTCGCATTCAAGACTGCGCGGTAAGCGTCGCTGCGTGAGTAGCCGAGATTAACAAGGGCGGAAACGGCATCGTTATCAACATCCTCGACAGGCGCGGCCGGTGCAGAGGCCGCGCTGGAAGTCGCGGAGGCCATGGCCGCCTTCTGCGGCTTAAGGTCAATTTTCCCGGCCTTGTCTTTTAATTCAGTCAAAATGCGCGCTGCCAGCTTGGGGCCAACGCCGTCCGCACGGGTCAAGGCTGTTTTATCACCAGACGCAATCGCAAAGCCAAGCTGTTCTGGAGGGGTTGCGCCAAGGATAGCCATCGCCGCTTTTGCGCCCACGCCCTGTACACTGGTCAGAAGGCGGAACCATTCCTGTTCCGCAGCATCGAAAAATCCATACAGATTAAAAGCGTCCTCGCGAACCTGCGTATCGATCAGCAGAGAGACCGGCTCGCCTGTTTGCCCCAGCTTACCGAGGGTGCGCGGGCTGGCATGAACCAGATAGCCGACGCCGCCGACATCCAGTATCAGGAAATTCAGCGCAACGCTGTCTAGTATGCCGGAGAGTTTAGCGATCATCCTGTAATCCTTTTTACGGTTTGCGCATGATGCGCGTGACATATGGCGATGGCGAGCGCGTCGGCCTCATCGGCACTAACCTTGCCAGATTTTGGCAGTAGCGTCCGCACCATCAGACCGATCTGGTCTTTGCTGGCGTGGCCTGTGCCGACAACTGATTTTTTTACAAGGTTTGCCGCGTATTCATGGACTTCCAGTCCCAAACGCGCAGGGGCAACCATGCAAACGCCCCTTGCCTGGCCGAGTTTAAGCGCTGAAGCGGCGTTATTGTTCATAAAGGTTTCCTCAATGGCCGCCTGATCCGGTTGCCATTCGCGTACTACGCGGCTTAACCCATCGTCAATTTCGGCAAGACGGGCATAGAGCGGAAGCGCCGCTTTTGACTTCACAAGGCCGCAGCCAAGGAAAGTCAAACGGTTGCCCTGTGCTTCTATCATACCCCATCCGGTCTTTTGCAGACCGGGATCTATGCCCAAAATCCTCATGGCTCTATTGTAGTCGTTTCGCGGCTTATAGCAATGCGGGAACCATCTGGCGGCCAGCATTGTTGGGAATAAGTAACCTACTACACTGAAAACCAACGAAAGGAACGCTACAATGGCTAAACATCCTGAAAGAGAACAAAGCGCAAAGCATAAGGCCCAGCAGGAAAGCACCAAAGCCAGCAGCAAAAAAGGCGCTAAACAGAAACGTTAGCGCCTTCTAAGTTCCGGCCCCGGCCCGTCAACGGGTTCGGTGGCCGGTTACTTTTTGTGCTAGCCGGTGGCCAGCAATTTTTCCATGATTTCTTCGCTGACCTCGAAATTTGTCGTCACTGTCTGGACGTCGTCATTATCTTCAAGGGCATCAACCAGTTTTAGCAAAGTAGCAACTTGCTCTTCATTGATTTCCGCCATGGTATTGGGCTGCCAGATCAGGCCGCCTCTATCCGGCTCACCAAGAGCCTCTACCAGATTTTCCCGTACGGCAGAAAACTCATCCGGATCGGTGATGATATAATGGCTTTCCTCGTCTGATGAGCAATCTGCGGCGCCGCAGTCTGCAGCGATTTCAAAGATTTTGTCCGGCTCGCCTTTATCAAGCGGATAAACAATCTCCCCGACCTGATCGAACATGAAGTTCACGCAACCTGTTTCACCAAGATTACCGCCAAACTTGGTAAAGAAAGAGCGCACTTCACCAGCCGTGCGGTTTTTATTATCGGTCAGTGCGTCAACGATAATCGCAACGCCGCCCGGGCCGTAGCCCTCATAGCGCATTTCAACGTAATCTTCGCCCTCACCGCCGCCAACGCCTTTTTGAATAGCGTTTTCGATGTTGGTTTTAGGCATCGATTCGGCTTTTGCGTTTGCTATGGCAAGGCGCAAGCGCGGGTTCATATCCGGATCCCCTCCGCCGAGCTTGGCGGCAACGGTGATCTCGCGGCCTAGCTTGGAAAAGACTTTTGCGCGCTTTTTATCCTGCGCGCCTTTACGGTGCATGATGTTTTTAAATTTGGAATGGCCGGCCATTGTTAGTGTCCTGCAAAATATGTTGTTGTAACAAGGATCAAGAAAATGGCGTATTTTCAGAAAAATCGCAAGTGCGGCACATATTGGAAGAAATAATTTTCACCGCCCACATTAAAATCACGCTATCATCTTGAATTAATTAGGGGTTTCTAATAGAGTCGTTAATGTTTCGTCAACTTCATATCCGTTATAATAGAAGCGGACGTGATAGATTTTAAAAATTTTACCTGATGGCAATTATATATGGCCTATCAATTACATAGAATCAGCGTACTGGTGGTTGAGGACAACCTGCCTATGCTTGAGATCACGAAGTCGCTACTGACGACCTTCGGGGTGGGTCATGTTGTGGGCGCCCAAAATGGCGAGATGGGTTACAGGCGTTTCTGTGAATATAATAATGACATTGTTATCGCCGACTGGATGATGCGCCCTATGGATGGCATCTCGTTTACAAGGCAAGTTCGTAACGATCCGAAGAGTCCCAACCCCTATGTCCCGGTTATTCTGATGACCGGTTTTAGCGAAAAGCGTAGAGTCATTCAGGCGCGTGACGCCGGCGTCACGGAGTTTCTCGTCAAGCCTTTCAACGCCCGCGATCTTTACAAGCGCATTGTTCAGGTTATCGAGCGCCCGCGGCAGTTTGTCAGGGCGCCTGACTTTTTTGGGCCGGACCGCCGCCGCAAAATAGCAGCCGGCGAACAATATACGGGGCCCTTCCGTCGTGACGATGATCTGCAAAATCCGGAAGTCCTGAAAATCCTTCGAACCCAGCAACAAGAAGCACATGCAACACTTAAGCGGGTCAGAGAGCAAGAAGGCCTCGAAAAAGGCGATCGATTTATTCTGCACAGCGATTCCGGGCCGTAGCCAATGACTCACTTTAATCAGAAACCAAAGCGTAAGGCTGAATACATAAGGCCCCCGAACACACTAAAAGCCAAGGTCGGCTCCGGCGGGCTGAGCGATGATATTCTCGCCAAAGCGCAGGCGCTGCTTGAAAATAACTCGGTCGACTTTCAGCCGCTGGCGGAAATGTATCTTTCCTCGATGATGAAGGGTATCGAGCGCGCGACGGATCCCGTGGTCAGTGCAAAAACAGATACGGAAAGCCTTATAGCGGGCATGCTTTATCCTGCCATGCAACTGAAAGCCAATGGCGGTATGTTTCATTATCCGCTGATTACGCAGATAGCGGATTCTCTGGTGCAGTTTCTGGAGGTCATCGAAGAACCAGACATTGATGCCGTAGAAATCGTGCTGGCCTTTCACACGACGATTCGCGCGGTCATCGCCGGGAAAATCACAGGAACCGGCGGGCGTCATGGCGAGGAGCTTATGGGCGCTTTGAACCAGGCCTGCACACGTTATTTCGAACGCTACCCGGAAAATAAAACCGGGCGGCAGCAGGATTTTTCCGAAGAGTTTTAAAAATCGGGCATCTGATTATGAAGACGCGGGCCGGCTACGACTGGCCCGATATTTTTTGCCAGCCCGGTTTTATCATCCGTGACAATCAGCGTACCGCATAAAGTCCCTTCCCCGTCGGCGGGGCTCATGCGTTCGGTCGGCATTTTTCGGGAGAAACGGGCAATCGGGATATCCTTCCGGACGCCGATAACGCTATCATAATCGCCAGTCATCCCTGCGTCGGTCTGAAAAGCTGTTCCGCCGGGAAAAACCTGCGCATCGCCCGTAGGAATATGGGTGTGCGTTCCGACAACTCCGGAGACCTGACCGTCCAGCATTTGCGCAAAAGCCATCTTTTCACTGGTGGTTTCGGCATGAAGGTCGATAAAGATCGCATCAGTGTTTTTTGTTAGGGCGTATCGTTTTAGCAGTTCTTTTACGCCGCGGAACGGATCATCCAGCGGGTCCATAAACAAGCGCCCCATAAAATTGGCAATCAGTATTTTTCTACCGTCTTCCAACTGGTGAAGATATGCCCCGTTTCCGGGTGTGTCTGGCGGGAAGTTGGCAGGCCGCAACAGCTTCGGGTCCCTGTCTATATAAAGGATAAGCTCGCGCTGGTCCCAGACATGGTTGCCGGACGTGATACAATCCACACCAAGGCCATACATTTCCTTGCAAATTTTCTCGGTAAGTCCGACGCCGTGTGCCGCGTTTTCAGCATTGACGATAATAACGTCCGGGCGCAGTTTTTCACGTACTTCCGGCAAATGCTTTGCCAGCGCCTCCCGGCCGGATCGCCCCATGACGTCGCCAATGAATAAAATACGCATATAACAATATCTTCCTGTTTTTATTTGTTTTAGCTGTGTTTCTGCTTGCCGCCAAAATAATGCGCATCTGTCGGGGTCAGAACCCAGTCCAGCCGCTCATCGTGATCTTCGACAGGCAGGTTGAATATCACAGCTTGCTGCGCATAACCAACACCGACGGCAATTATTTTCTTTTTATCGCGCAAGGCCCGTAAGGTGGAATCGTAATAGCCGCCGCCATAACCAAGACGAAAACCTTTACGGTCAAAGGCCAGTAGTGGGACAATGACGATGTCAGGGTCAAGCCACTCCGTATCCGTACCGACAAGCGGCTGCTGTACATTGTATGGGCCGCGCTCGAGAATATCGCCATCCTGCCAACGGGCAAAGCGCAGCACCCGTTCTCCCTTCTGCATGACCGGCAAGGCGCATTTATAACCATCTTTCAGGGCGCGCTCGAGAATAGAGGTCGGGTCGAACTCTTTCTCCTTGGGCCAGTAAAAGGCGATAGCCTGATCTCTTTGCGGCTTTATATTGTCGAAGAAGCTGGCACAGACGGCGTCCGGATCTTCGTTATTAAAGATGCTGATACGGTCGCGGTGGCGGATTGCTTCATGGCGCAGTGTGTCTTTGGAAGGATCTGTCATGGCGCCATTGTATAATATTGGGCAAGAATGAAAAGTGCCGCGCAAGCCGTGTACGCTTCGCTATCCGCATCTGGCCCTGTAAACCAGGTGGGTGCCATATAACGATTCGAAGCGGCAAAACACTAAGAACCGACAGAGACAGCTCCCTAATGCGATAAGCATCGGCCGAAGGGATTAGGGCGTATCACGAGCTTCGCAGCATAGAGTTTATATATCATTTCCACATATTACGTCCACAATTCCGCGTTTTATAAAAAACTTTTAATATATAATCGGGTATAAATATTAGTTAGGGATTCTGACTCTGGAGATCGGCTTGGAAGAAAATAAGAAAATTGTTGTCATAGGGATACCGGCCGGTTTTATCGCGCTTGTACTTTTGCTTTCCATACTGACCGGCAGCAACCCGATTGATAGTTTGTTTCTTATGATCGGCCAGACAGTGCTTTACATTGTCGGGCTTGTTATTTTCGGCGCCCCTGTTTTCATGCTATTCGCCCTTGTATCGGTTACCTGGAACGAAATGATGCAGGGACGTGCCGAGGATAAAGATGGCAAGCGCAGCCTCCTTAGCTTCGGGAGTAAAAAGAAGAAAAAAGTCAGTAACAAAAAATCACAGAACAAAAGAAACGCTGCCCCCGGAAAATCCTCTGCTCAGCAGCAGGCGGCAAAACAGGCGGCTGCGCACAAAGCCAAAGGCTAAAACTTAACAGCGTCATGTCCCATTCGTATCGGCTATGTATTTAACCGGCTTGCCAGTGGCTTGCTGCGGGGGTTGCATATAGGCCGAAAAGTCTTGATAATGTCGGCTGAAAATCACCCAAAACTGGCGAAAAACAACGATGAAAACACAAGATTACATTGAAAAAGAAGACAAGTTTCTGGCCCATAATTACCACCCTCTTCCCGTCGTTCTGACCAAAGGTGAAGGCGTATGGGTCTGGGACGCAGATGGCAACAAATATCTGGATTTCCTGAGTGCCTATAGCGCTGTGAGTGCAGGCCACCTTAATCCGCGCATTAAAAAGGCATTGACCGACCAGTTGAACGAGATGGACGTGCCGTCCCGTGCTTTTTATTCGGGCAATCTGGGCGCGTTTGCTGAAAAGACCTGCCAGATTACCGGCATGGACATGATGCTGCCGATGAACACCGGTGCCGAGGCCGTCGAAACAGCCATTAAAGCCGCGCGCCGCTGGGGATACGAGAAAAAAGGCATTGCAAAGGACAAAGCCAAAATCATCGTCAGCGAAGGGAACTTCCACGGGCGGACCACAACAATTGTCGGCTTTTCGTCCGATGCCGAATATCGCAAGAATTTCGGTCCGTTTG
>CBDUPU010000072.1:0-10061 GCA_965369185.1 uncultured Rhodospirillales bacterium | reverse complement strand
GATTATATTGCGGGAGACTTAACGCCTGCGGACAAGCTTATGTTCAGGCAGAGCGTCATGGATAATATGGACATACAGGAACTGCAAAGCGCATCAATAACAGCCATGGCACAGGTTTTTACGGCACCGGAGCTTTCAGCCATGGCTGAATATTACGCAAAACCCGAGTCTCTTTCTATCGAGGAGAAATCTACACAATATCGTGCGCGTATTGATCCGCTCATCGTTGCAGAGATCAACGATTCGCTGACGCGCCTGCAAGCCTCTGTGGCCGAAGCAACGCCGGCACCGACAAGACCTTAGGCTCAAAAAGTCAGCTGATCAATTAGGAGCGGAACCCGGCTCTTGCTTATACGCACGAAGGAAATCGTCGAACATATCAACCTCTTTGACAATGGCTTCGATGGTTTCTTTGTCAGCAAGAATCGAGGTTTTTCGCGGGCGGGTTACAACGTCGAACAGGCGCGCCCGCTGCGTTTTTTTCATCGCATCTTCGTAACGGCGGCGCATATTCGTCAGTGCAACGCGGTTACCGGAAAGATTCAGAGCGACAGCGCGGTTTAAAATCAGATCCGCCTGCTCACCGGTCAACGGGCGGTTAAGATCAAGCGCCTGATCGAGAATAAGGTCCTGCAACGCTTCTGCGGCATCGTCCCATAATCCGGCCTGCCATGCGATATCGGCACGCAGCCTGTTCACATCCGGGTCAGGATCAAAGCCGTTTAGAAGCTCGATCGCTTCCTCGGTACGGTTTAGCTGCGACAAACCGCGCGCAAGCAGCATATCAATTTCCTTGAGCTTGGCCGTGCGCTCCTTTCCGGAGAGAAGGCCGGCGTAAAGATCGCGGCCAATGGAAAGGTATTTCATGGCCTCGCGGGCGTTTTTGTCGAGCAACAGGATCGCGCCGAGCCGGACAGAAACGCCGGCCTTTTCCTCGCCTTGCAGACGATAATCCACCTGATGTTTGAGGATTTCGGCCGCGCGGCCAAGCAGGTCGGCTTCAACCAGACGTTCTGCAAGCTTTTGCACCAGCTTGTTGCCTTCATCGCCCGGCGGCGTCAGTTCGCGGAACGCTTCATACACTTCAACGGCATCAAACGGCGAAAGATCCTGGTCCTTGAGTAGCAAATCACGGAACTCTGCCTGCATAAAGGCGGTGATTTCCTTGTTAATATCAGAATCCGGGCTCATGCTGGCGGCATCACGCAGAATGTTAAAGCCTTTCAGGTAACGGTCCTGCTCGAGGTACAGCCTGCCAAGCATCAGATTAATTCGCGATTCCAGCTCATCCCCACGCCACGCATAGCGCAGTCCTTCAAGCCGGTCGATGGCCTGATCGGTCGTGATATTACCCTGCTGCTGCTGCAACATCGTCAGAGCAAGCCCCGCTTTGACACGATACAGATCATCTTTGCCGGTAATCAGGGGTTCCCACCACTTGCGGGCATTTTCATACTCGCCGCTCTGCCGGTGTGCTTCGCCCTTCAGGTAATCCATTGCCGCGCGTGTCCATGGTTTTAAGGTATTCCGGTCTTTTTGCAGAACGGCAAGAATACCTTCGGCGGTCTGAACGTCACCGCTTCGCAGGGCAATTTCCGCCAGCTCCACCCCCAGCTTTTCCAATAGAGGCTTGGGATAGCCGACCAGAACCGTGAAGTCATCCGGCATGGTTTCTACGGCTTGCTGCCAGTCTTCCAGCATCGCAAGCGTATAGGCGCGCCAGTAATCCAGTTCGTTATAATTTTCCAGTGTCGGGTGGAAAAGATCGCGAAAAGCGAGTTCGAATTTGCCGGCCAGCGCAGCGGCAGCACCGTACAGCGCCCTGAATTCCGGGCTGTCCGCAATGTCCGGCAGTTCATCTGCGGCAAAACTCAAAAAGCCGATCGCTTCCTGACCGCGATCATTTGACACATTCATTTTGGCAAGGGTCAGCAAGTCCTGAACCCGGCCGTTCTTGTCTTTGACTGCCATATTGGAGAGCAAAATACGCTGGTTTTCTTCCAGCGCCTGAATTCCGCCCATCATCCAGCGATCAAAATCGAAGATACGGCGAATTCCCTTTACCGTTTCCGGCGGTCTGTCGATCATCGAGACATTTTGCACTTCCTGGCGAATCATACGGCGGCTGACATCGCGCACACGCGACAAGGCAAGCCCGCCCGGACGGGAAACATTGGCACCGCTTCCTGTCAGTTCAAGTTCGATATCGTCAAGTTCCGGCTTAAACGCAAGGCCGACAATACTTTCAAGAACCTTCAGATCAACAAGGTCGCGTTCCGGACCGGCAAACTGATCGGCCTGCTCGACCGTAACGACCTTAAGAACATCGCCGATGGAGGGGTCTGGCACTTCAAGTGCTTTGGTCGTGCGGATAAACGGCCAGGTCAACGTTCCGCCCCTGACGGTCTGTCCGCGGGTAAAGCTGCGCTTCATTTCGGTCGGTTCGACATTACGCGGGTTTGGCGTCACAACGATGCGCCAGACCAGCCCGCCGCCTTCCCCGTAAATATTCATGTCTTCGGCACCCGGCGGCAGCTTGGTGCGGTAAGCAACACCGCCCTGAAGCTCGATCCGTTCGAAACGGCCAAAGCGGTCAGCCTCTTCGCCGGCAATCTGCGGCGGCACGTTAATGTTCGGGCGATCCACGACCAGCCAGAGCCAGTCATAACGGCGGAAAGCGGCCAGCCCCACGGCTTCAGTCGCGCTGATTGTAATCACGTGCGGATCGAGAATCGGTTCAGCCTGCTCTATAATACTGGGTACACGCTTTGGCTCAATGGGTGCGGCATCAACGGCAGGCGGCTTTCGCGGCTCAAGTTGTGGCGGCAACGGAGGCGGTTCTTTACCGGCGACAACCTTCGGCCCGGTCACTTTCGGGGACGTTGCTGGCTTTTTCTCTGGCGCTGCGGGCTTCGCATCGGCTGTTTCCGGTGCCGATTTTGGGGCAGCCTTTGCATCGCCCGTCGGCGCAAACACATCAAGAACCACGCGGCTTCCGACCAGAAAATGTCGGTACGTGCTGTGCGGCTTGATCTTGAAGCGTACTTTAAGATTCTCGCCCGGGCCGGATATTTGCTTAATATCCAGAATTGTCGCGTTTGCGCCGTTTTCTGTCGCCCCGAAGGTCAGGCCTGCGTCAGAATTAAAAGAAAGCACCAGCTCTTCCGGAGAAGTCTGGCTGACGCTGTATTCAACTGTTTTTGGCCAGTCAAAGACCGCGCGCGTATATTCGGCGTGGATACCGGTACGCACAGCGACAGGCGGTTGCGCCAGTGCCAGCAACGGCAAGCACAGCAGTGAAAAAGCCAGAAATGTTAAAACAGCGTGACGGATCATCTGAATAGAACAATGCCCTTTGATTGCATAAAGAACAAGGCCAAGGCCGTGCTTTTGCCGTTATTATACGCTAATCAGACGCAGGATCGAAAAAGACTTTTTGCTTATCCCCGTCATGGTCAAGGACAATGATGTCCACGCGGCGGGATAGTTCCAGACGGGTTGCGTCATCGGCAACTCCATACAAATCTTCGTAACGTCCACTCGAATCGCCACGGATCGTAACGTTTTTCTCATAGCCGACACTATCCAGTATCGCGGCGACATTCGCCGCACGGGCCAGCGAAAGCTCCCAGTTGGACATATAAGTGCCACTATCCGTGCTAAAAGCACGGGGGTCGGCATGGCCGACGATTTCAATTTTGTTTTTAATACGCGACAGGGACCCACCAAGTGCGTAAAGCGCCTTCCTGCCCTCGTCACGCACTGAAGCTGAACCTGAATCGAATAACAGGTCGTGAGGCAAGGATATAACCAGTTGCCCCGGCTGCGGGTTCAATGTCACACCGTCAAGCCGGTCATTGTCGTTCATAACACTTTGCAACAAAGCGCGAAGATAGCTGATATTCAGCGCGTCGTTAAAATCAATCCGCGCGATGTTGACCGAATCCTGCGGCCCGCGCTGACCCAACGAGCCATAAAATTTGTTAAACTCGGAATTCATCGCCGAAGTAATTTCAGACCAGTCTTTTTTTGCCGGTTCTGTCATGGAAAACAGCAGGACAAAAAATGTCAGCATCAGTGCCATAACGTCGGTAAAAGAAACCAGCCAGATGTGTGAGCCTTCTTCGGCCTGATGAATGTCACCGTGGCGACGGTGGACGCGGCGGCCGGTCAGAGGCATTTTTACCTCTTCGGCTTCGCGCTTGTTATTGCGTCCTTTTTCGCCGTTATCGTCTTTACTGCTCATTCTTTGTCCCCCAGAGGGTCATAAGGGATATGAGGTCTGAACAATAAATCGACCATACCCGCTTCGCCCTGCTGCAGGCCGGTGCTGATCAATTTGGTAGAAAGCCCGGCATCTTCGATTTTACCGGCCAGTACGCTCATATTTTTTACAAACGCTGCAAGCTGCTGCGGCTGCTGGTTTTGAAGGGTGGCGGGGTTTTCGGGGATATTGAGTATCATATCCATGCGATATGGCGCGGAAACTTCATCGGTTTTCATCAGGGCAACAAGGGTCGGCAGGAAAAAGCCTTTGAGAAACTTGATACTGCCCTGCGGCTGGTTCAGGGCGTTGCGCTGCCCCGTTGCCATGACAGCGCCCTTGAAATCATCATAAGGCACCCTGACATGCAAGGCCCCCTTGCGATGACTGACAACGGCTTCATTGCTCGGAATCTGCGCGCTGAACAGTGCCTTGAGGCGGTCAACCGTCTTGCCTTCACTGATCGACATGTCCTCGTCTTCGCGCATAGATGGATGATCATCAACCGGCTGCTCCGCCATGCGCGACGCAAAAGCGTAACCAAGACTCTCTATGACCGGTTTAATTCTGGTGGCTTCAAAGCTGGAAATTGCGTTCAGGACGATGAAAAAAGCAAGCAACATGACAAAGAGCGACAGCCCGAGTAATTGCCCGGACATCGATTTTGCCGTCCCCGTACTGCCGCTGCGCCTTCTGTTTCTCATAGCCGGGTTTCCCGAACGATTACCGCGGCGATATGCGGCGCGGGCCTTTTCCTGATGGCTGGAGCTGGTAAAAGCGGACATAAGAATCTATTCACGAAAAAAACGACTAAAAAACTCAATACACAGTCTCAGCTTAACATTGATCACATGGCCGCCCTAACGGGAGTTTATTATTGCGGCGGGATATCAGGGATCTGCTTCTCCTGTGCCAGCAAAATTGTCACCGAGCGCGCTCGCTCCGGTGTCATTTCGGCAAGGATCGGCGCGGATTTACGCTCGGACATGCGTCCCATAATCGCGATCAGCACGTCTATGTCGAGCGTATTAAAAATATTGGCGGCATCTTTGGCTTTCATGCCCTCATAAATCGTGACAAGGCTTTTGATCCGTGCCTGCTCTTCTTCAGATTGCTGGGTAAGCAGCCCCTTAATCTCGTTCCTGACCGCGGTCATTTCACGCAATTTCTGGTCAAGTTCCCGTTGCCCTGCCTCCAGCAGAGCCTCCCGCGCCACAAGTGCCTTTTCGCGCTGTTCCAGCTCCTCCCGTCTTGCGGCAAGGTCCTTATACAAACCTGCGCGGACTTCAGAGTATTCAAACGCAGCTTCAGTTGCGTCTTTCCAGTCGACTTTCTCGCCCTCACCTGCCAAAGGCAAGGCAGGAAGCCCTTCCGGTTCGGCATGGCTCTCGGCATTTTCTTCGGAATGCTCTTCTTCAGAATGAGGGATTTCCGCGGCGTCATGCAGCGGCGGCGGCTCTTTGTTCACTTCTTGCTGGGCATAGGCCTGACCGGCATGGTTCAGGCCGACAGCAAACTCACCAATCCGGACGGCAAGCGCCAGACCGGCGACAAGTACAAGTAAAGGCAAAACGCGCAGGCGGCGGAATAACGTCATACGCCTCCGGCCTCCGTTTTCTTGCGGCTGCGCAGGGCCTCGTACAGATCGCGCTCTGCCTGACTACCAAGATGGCTGTCACTCTCATCTTCATAATCGCCTTGCATCAGGCCGAACTCGTCCATCTCCGCATCAAGGTCATCATCGAATTCCGGGTCACGGATCGCAAATGCCGATAGCGGGTCTTTGACGCCGCCGGATGACGATGCAGAGCCCCCGGAAAGAGACGTATCCCGATTTTTCAGCGAGGAACGACGCGATTGCTGCTCAGAACCGGCAGACAATGCAGAGGAACCGGATAAAGATGCGCGGCGCGACGATGAAGCGCCGCTGGCGCCCTCTGCCAGTTTTTCAAGACGACCGGCCAGACTGTTGCCGGACTCGCTCATAATTTGCAGCTCTTCACTCAGACCGCGCGCGTCATTGATCTGTACCTGCAAATCACGGCCAGCCTGACGGGCGTTGGAACGCAAACCTTCTATTGCCTCCTCGGCCTTTCCGATATGGGCGGAAAGATCGGACAGAAGTTTTTCCATGTCCTTGCGGCTGTCCTGAAATGCCTTGATACTCCGCGACAGGCGCACGGCATAAAAGATCGTCCCGCCAAGCAGGACAATCACCAACGCATCTAGAATCAGAGAAACGACGCCGGTCATGTGTCATCTCCCTCCTCAGGGGGAATGTACCGTTCAATACGGACGGCAATATTGCCCTGCTTTTGCCCGACAGGGCCACGGAACATTGGGAAGTGGCCACAGCGCAGCTCCAGCTCATCTTCCGTCGTCGTATTGAACATGACGCGTGTTCCTACTTTCCAGTTCAATATATCATTAAGCGAAACCGTTTTTTCACCGAGAACGGCCTGTAACTGGACGTCGGTTTTATAAAGTTCATGGGTCAAGTGATTCTCCCAGATCGAATCCCGACCGAATTTTTCCCCCATGAACATCTGCAGCAGCAATTCACGGATCGGCTCCAGCGTTGCATAGGGGATCAGCACTTCGACGCGGCCGCCGCGGTCCCCCATATCAACGCGCAAACGCGCAAGGACGCAGGCATTACCGCTTTGGGTAATTGTTGCAAAACGCGGGTTTGTTTCCATCCGGTCGAGCGAGAAGCTGACAGGGGAAAGCGGATCAAAAGCCGAAGACAGGTCGCTCAAGGCAACGCCGACCATACGTTCAACCAGCTTGGTTTCAATGGTGGTATAAGGACGCCCCTCAACGCGGATCGCCGGCGTCCCTTTACGGCCACCGAGCAGAACATCAACAATCGAATAAATCAGCGCACTGTCCGTTACCAACAGGCCGTGATTGTCCCACTCTTCTGCTTTAAAGACCGAAAGCATGGCCGGCAGCGGGATCGAATTCATATAATCGCCAAAACGCACCGTCGAGACCTGATCGAGGCTAACCTCGACGTTATCAGAGGTCAGGTTACGCAATGACGTGGACATCAGGCGCACCAGACGATCAAAGACAATATCGAGCATCGGCAGACGCTCGTAATTCACCATGGCCGAATTGATCAGCGCCATGACGCCGGAGGTTTCATCCCCGCCGGCGGAATCCTCGTCGAAACCGAGCAGGCTGTCGATCTCTTCCTGATTAAGGATACGCGTACCGCCCTCTTCGCCCACGCCATCATATTCAGGCATGGCATCAGCATCCTGATCGGCAGGAGCGTCCCACTCCTCCATCATGGCTTTTTCATCTTCGTTCAGGTCGGTATCACTCATTCTATAAAGCTACTATATGGTTATAAAGCGACAATATGGCAGCACCCTGGTTCTTGGTTACTTCCGTTATTGTATCAGGATTTCCTGAAACAGCACATCCTTGACCTCGATCGGATAAGCTGCTGCGTTTACCCGCGCAAGCAATTCCATCTGCAATCGGTATATGCCCTGCGAACCGCGCAAATCGCGCACCCGCAACTCTCTTAGATAAGTCTGAAACTGGTCCACCACCCGCGGCATTACCGCTTCTACTTCCTGCACATCGCCCGGACTGCCCAGCTCAAGCTGGACACTCAGACGAAGATAACGGGTTTCCCCATCAGCGCTCAGGTTAACGGTCATGTTCGGGATTTCGAGAAAATAAGCTCCGGCAGTGCCCTCCGCTTTTTTCCCATGGCCACCGGACGATTTGCCGTGCCCTCCGGCCTCCGCCTCGCCATGCTGCTCGGCCTCGCCACCTTTACCAAGAAACTTGTCCAGCATGCCGGTGAAGTAAAGCCCGCCGCCAATGGCAACAAGCGCGAATAAAGGTAGCACGACAAACAGGATAATCTTTTTCGCATCCACGCCGCCTTCATTCTCATCGAAACTGCCGCCATTATCATCGGCATCCAGTGTCGGTTCGGGGGCTGCTTGCTTGTCGTCGACGCCTGTATCAGACATGGGATCAATCTCCACAAATTCAATATAAGGGTAACATAAATCAGCAGAAAAGCTGTTAATTTTATTAACAATATTAACAAAATGCGGCGCATCCGTTAACCGGCCGGGGCACCGTCCCGAAATTCATACACAAGGAAAATTTTTCCCCTTGTGGCGGCTTTCGCCGAGTAAAAATTAACCCCTGCCCGCTCTACCCAACCAACACCATCCCCACAAAACCATTACAAAACAACAGCTTAATAAGTTGGCACGCCGAGTGCATTGATCAGGGATGAGGAACCATAACCTCCGAAAAGTTAACAAAGCCAAAACGGGTAAGAAAAATGGAAAACCCAATTTATATAGGATTGTCTCGTCAGGTCGCGCTTCGCGCCCAGATGGATCTTATCGCCAACAACGTTGCCAACATGTCCACCCCCGGCTACCGGTCACAGAATATGGTGTTCACCGAGTACCTTGAAAAGCCCAAGGGCAAGAACGACGAATACGGCAAACAAGATCCGCTTTCCTTTGTGCTCGATTACGGCCACTACCAAGTCAACGAGGAAGGCCCGATGCAATATACGGGCAACCCGCTGGACGTGGCCCTGAGCGGGCCGGGCTATTTCGGCATTCAGAAGCCGGGCAGCGATGAAACGCTTTACACCCGCGCCGGCGGCTTTCAGATCAACCAACTTGGTGAACTGGTCACAGGCCGCGGACACCACGTTTTGAGCGATGGCGGCGGTATTATCACTATTCCGCAGGACGCCAAGAAAATCACCATCGGTGAAAACGGCGCGATTTCGACCGAACAAGGCCAAATCGGCAGCCTGATGATCAAGGAGTTCGAAGATCTTCAAGCGCTCGAAGCCCGCGGCGACGGTAACTATGCCACCGAAGAAGAAGGCATTGCCGCCGTAGCGACCCGCGCCAAACAAGGCATGATCGAAGGTTCCAACGTAAAACCGGTGCTGGAAATGACCCGCATGATCGATGTCACCCGGTCTTACCAGCAAACACAGCGTTTACTGCAATCAGAGCACGAAAGACAGCGGACAATGATCCAGCGTCTTTCCCGTGCGTCATAGAAATTAACTCGTAATAAGGAGTAGATAAGATGCGTTCTTTAGATATCGGTGCGACGGGCATGCTAGCCCAGCAAATGAATGTGGACGTGATTTCGAACAATATCGCGAACATGACGACCACCGGCTTCAAACGCCAGCGCGTTGACTTTAAAGACCTGATTTATCAGAACATCGACAAGCCGGGCGCACAGTCCTCGGACGTCAACACCATCCTGCCGTCAGGCTTGCAGCTTGGTCTCGGCGTAAGGGTCGGCTCGGTTTACAAAATTCACGAGCAAGGCTCGCTGCAAATGACGGAAAACCCGCTTGATCTTGCCATTACCGGTGACGGGTTCTTCCAGATCCAGCTGCCGAACGGCGAAACCGCCTACACCAGATCCGGCGTGTTTCAGGTTAATGAAAACGGCGAAATCGTAAACACGCAAGGCTTTGCGATGGACCCCGGCATTGTCGTACCGCAAGACGCCGAATCAATCGAGATTAACGAGAATGGGGAAGTTTTTGCCGAGATCGCCGGACAGGTCGCCATGACCAATCTAGGCCAGATCCAGCTTGCCAGCTTCGTTAACCCGGCCGGCCTTGAGGCAATCGGTGACAATCTGTTCCTCGAAACACCGGCATCGGGTAATGCCCAGATCAACAATCCTGGCACGGAAAATGCAGGAATGATTCGTCAGGGGGCGCTGGAAAATTCCAACGTCAACGTGGTCGAGGAAATCACCAGCCTTA
>CBDUPU010000071.1:0-10100 GCA_965369185.1 uncultured Rhodospirillales bacterium | reverse complement strand
CACAGGTAGCACTGTCGTTGTCATGTCGCTTTAAGGCCGATTCTTTCCCGTTTTTAAAAAGCCCGCGACCCGCGGGCTTTTTCTTCCGCGTTTGAAGCAGGGAGATTGCTGTGAGTTGTTTTTACAACAAGGCCCTTGGTGCGGGGGCTGCAATGGTTGCGCTGAGCGCATTCGTGCCAAATCTTAACATTATTGATAAAGCCGCTGACCTGAATTTAAAGCTGATCGGGTCCGCACATGCTCAGGCCACAAAGACCGCTTCGCTTGATTTTTCGGCGAGCGTCTTTAATCCGTTGGTTATTTCCCTTGGGGCGAGTCTTCAGGGTGGTAAGTTTGGTATTGGTGGTGCCGGTAGCATTATTGTCCAGCCTGGCGGCGGTACAACTGCGAACAACCAGGTGGTCGTGACGGCTGGTATTAATGGTGTTGTCACAGTGAAGGCTCCGAACGGCGCCACCTTTAGCCTGAGCTTGACTAAATTCGGAGGGGGCAACAATATTTATATTGCTACCCCGCTAGGTGGTGGTGCGGGGGCAACGCCCTCCAAGACCATGACCATTACTCAGGTCAAAATAAACGCTAGCACGACGAATATGAACAGCAAGGCCGGTGTGTTTGCGACGACCAATCCGAAAGTAACCGGCTATATTATTACGGTGGGCAGTTCGGGTACGCTTGATGTTGGGGCGACCATTGTGATTGACGGCTCGGAAGTGCCCGGTACTTATACCGGATCGACTGTGATTACCATGTCGTTATGATTTTTTATGGCGTGTAGCGCTTGCGGTTTTAAGGCCGCAAGTCGCTATAGCTGGTTGTCAAGCGACAGCTTCGGTCGGTGACGGAATGTCTTCCTGATGTTCGGGATCGAATATCTCTTTTTCCCCGAAATGCTCGGCCTCGAACAGGTATTTTGACAATACATTTTTCTGGGTAGAGGCGATATGTCTGGTTAGTTCCCAATGTTTGTCGGAACTGGTGGCAAGCGCTTTGTCTGCTTTTTCGTACAGATTATCGTAAAATGTGATGTTGGCGTTCATGATAGTGTCCTCGGCTTCCAATACTTTTTCCCATACTTGATTAGTATTGAAAATTCGTGCAGCCTTGCCGCTGATAAGCATGCGCAGGACGCGGCGCATCGCGTTAGGTGCTGCCATCATGCTAGGGATGACCATGTGCGAAACTTCGAGTAGGCCGTCTTCGTTACGGATGGTATTCGGAATGTAAGGTCGCAATCCGGCGATTGTTTTGTGGAGCCGCTGGCGAATTAAGCCTTGTGACAGGCTGTTTATCACCAGCTTGCCGGCGTCACCGAGATCAATTTGCAGTGGAACTGACCGGACGTATGGTGCGCTGTTGTCCGGGAAACCGTAATTGATGAACGTATCTACGGTGTCCAGCATGTTATAATATGCGTAGCATTCATGGCTGTTCAAGATTGGACGACTATCTCTGACTTGCATGAATTTATCAACTTCTGGCGGCTCTTCCCCTTTGGATAGGTTAAAGTTTGCGCCGTTTACATGGTGGTTCATGAAGTCGATGATCGGCATTAGGTAGGTATGGATAATATTAGGTTCCGCACCTTTTACGTTCTTTAGGCCGATTGTCCGGGTTTTGATGTAGCTATCGCACTCAATGACAGAGAGGTTGATATCACTTTCGCCTTTGGCGAATTTATAATATTCGTGCGCTTTGACCCCGATGCTGCGGGCTTCGAGGATTGCGTCGAGGGCTTCAATATTTTCACGGAAAGAAAGCCAGCAGCAGGATTCGCGGTGGAGCTTTAATTTGTCAGTTAAATTATACAGCTCTAGCATGGTCTCTGCAGTGTCGGTTTGCAAGGGGGTTAGGGCACCGTCTTCAGGCTGCATGATCAGATCGTCGCCCTTGGCCGCCATTTTCATTTTGTCGGTCGGCAGAAGCATTTCCTGAGGAACCGCGATAAGCGGGCTGCGCGGGTCAAAGAAGCTGTGTTTTTCAATGCTAAGTTCTCCGCCCTCGCAGCGAATCACAAGGTCGGAATCCAGCCATCCGTTATGGTCCAGAACGTTTTTTTCAAGGCGGCGGATGCACTTTTCTATGGCTTTATTGTCGCTGGCAATCTTAATCATTTTTTCCTCTACAGTCTGAACATCTGCTATGATTCTAGGGATTTGCGCATTAATAGCAAGAGCCACGTCAGTTATAGCAGGGATTTCCGGTTACTTGTTTGATCGCACTTGAAAGATGATTGGTGGCGTGATTTAAAAACATATGGTCAGTAGTGAAAATACAATAGTTCCCGCGAGTTCCGTAAAACAGCTTTCCGGACGCTACGCCGGCTTTGGGGGAACGGCGTCGGGACGCACGAAAGTAAAGCTTTCGATGGCCGTTGCTTGTCTTGCGCCTTTTGGCATCGCGTTTTTGTCAGCGCGCCCGGCGCTGGCGCAGATGACAGCCAGCTGCGCGCAGAAGCTTAATTTCGGCAAGTTTGCCATTGCCGGCGGCGCGGCAAGTCTGACGGTTACGCCGGGTGGTTCAGTGCCGCCGCACCCTTCCGTGGTAACTGTGATTGTGCCGCAAGCCGGTCAGTGCAAGGTTTCCGGCTTTACCGGGACGACCGGATCGTTAAAGATTCAAGTTTCGCTAGCATCGGCGACGATGAATAATGGCGTTGACGTTATGACTGTCAAAAAATTTAACATTGATACCAAGAATGCGGGGCGCACGAAAATCTACTTTTCGGTCAGCCTGACAAAGACTTCAATGCCATATGATATCGGGGCAAGGCTGAGTATGGATGGCGGCGATTCCGTCGGTTCGTATTCCGGGTCGGTGGTTATCATACATACATATACCAATTAGGTTTCAGGTTTTAAGTTAGAGTTCATTCCTGTAGGAGAAGGAAAACAGATGCTAAAAGGATTGATCGGAAAAGTGGCGCGGCCTGTCTTTCGCGGGGGGCTCATGGTTTTGCTGGTTGTGGCGCTTAACGTTGTCGCTGCGTCTCCGGCTCAGGCATTGCTGATCACCACGGAGTTTGTGTTTATCGGACCAAAGAAAGGGGTCGGTACCTTTGTGATGAAAAACACGTCCGACCAGCAGCGCGCTTTTCGTATGAACTGGCAGGAAGTGGTGATGGATGCGGAAGGACGTCGTATCACGCTCGATAGCGTTGAGGCGGCACAGGACTATCCGGGTGTGTTGCCGGCATCTCCTTATGTCTACATGGCACCGCGCCGTATGATGATCCAGCCGGATGAGGTGCAGAGCGTGCGTTTTATGGCGCGCCGCACTCAAAATATGGCGCCCGGTGAATATCGCTCTTATCTTGAAATCCGCCCAGAGGAAATTCCCGGAGCCTATGTCGGCGAGGAGGTCGAAATTCCTACTGACCAGAAAGGTGTGAACCTGAACATGAAGCTGCTGACGGGTTTGCGTGTGCCGGTTTTTGTTTTGAATGGTGAAACGACGCTTGAATTCGGGTTCGAGGATATACATGTGTCGCGTAACGACAGAAATGCTCTGGTGATAGAGTTTACGGCTGTCCGTAACGGCACGCGCTCGGCGCTTGGTACGATTGATATCAGGTGCAGCAAGGCAGATGGTCGCACCAAATACATGTCCCGTGGTACGGTTAAAATCTTCACCGAAGTGAATCGCAGGAGACTGAGTAAAGTTGTGCCTGAGGGGGAGTTGGCAGAGTGTGTATCGCCGTTGATTCTCGCTTTTACGCCGCACAAAGAGGATCCGGCATATAACGATTCACCTCTCGTGAGTGCGCAGGTTCCTTTTTAAGTTCATAGCTGTTCGGTTAAATCCACAGATATCCAGATCATGGCAATGCGCATGTAATAAAGCCTTCGGCTTTAATATGCATGCGTGATAGACTCTTGCTGAAAAGTCTTTTCACTCGTTTGTTGCCGGTTCATGGGCTGTAGAAAAATTATAAATGCACTGCACTGTAAGCAGCGGGGCCTTCTGAAGGGAGTGGTCGCGCTTGTTTTGTGCGCCTCCGTCCTGCTTCAGGCGGGCGGTGCGACGGCCCAGCAGCAGGCCGATATGGAAGAGTTCGAGCTGATCCTGAAAGTGACCAGGGGCGAAGAAACGCTGTCGGAGGCTATTCTCGCTTATATGCGGGGGTTTGACGAATTTTATATGCCTGTCAGCGAACTGGCGAACCTTGTCGCGTTCGAAGCGCGGCTTGACCTTACTGAAGGCACGGTCGGCGGCTGGTTTATTGAGCCGGACAATACCTACACGATCCACGCCGATGAAAATTATTTTACCATTCGCGGCGAACGGGTGGATCTTAATCCCGGCGACGTTATCATAAAGCGCTTTACGAGCGATTTCGGCGAAATTTATCTGAATATGGATGTCCTTAATCAGATTTGGCCGCTTGAGCTCGCCCTGAATTTTTCGAAGCTTACCTTGTCCATCAATACGTTCCATAAGCTGCCGTATGAGTTGATACGAGAGCGCCAAAGGCGTCGGGAGGAATGGTTGGCAAGACAAGATGGCGGGATTAATGTTTCCGGTTTTCAGGTGGTGGACAGTCCCTACGAAATGATCAGCAAGCCGTTGATCGATGTTAACGGCAGTGTTCGGTGGAATTCTAATGAAAGGCAGTTGGATGCGCTGACGAACGTGCGGGGGCGTAATGATTTGCTGGGTTTTTCGGCGGACTATTCGGCCCAGTTCCAGCGCCGTGATGGGGAATGGGACTGGCCGGATGCTATCCGTACTACCCTAACCCGCAGGGCGTTTGGTGAGGACACGATGCCGGGCGGTATTCGTGAGTTGAAGCTTGGCGATGTTAGTGCACGCACGCCTGACTGGGTTGGTGGTGTGAGCGGCGGCTTGGGAGCTACAGTGTCATCCAGACCACTTCAGAGAAACCGGTCTTTTGATGAAGTCACGATTGAAGGGATTGCCACTCCGGGATGGGAGATCGAGCTTTATCGCGGTAATGAGCTGGTCGAGTTCGGGATTGTCAGTGATACTGGACAATACCGCTTTGACGAGGTGCCTTTGCTGACAGGAAATAACATTTTCCGGACCGTGCTATATGGGCCCCAGGGGCAAACCGAGGAGAGGGTTGAAGAATATGCTATCGGCGGTAGTTTGCTCTCTCCCGGAACGACCGAATATGAAGCGGCCATTGTCGATACCAAAAACAACCTTATCCAGTTTGACCGTAACGATCCTTTCAAGCGCAGAGACATTGATGACAAAAACGGTATTGCTTTTAACGCGCGGATCAAACAGGGGATTAACCGTAACTTGAGTGTTTTCGCAACCGGAACGCAAAGCCAGACCCGTCTGGGGGCTAAATCCTATGTGACTGCCGGTGCAGATGTTTCTGTCGGCAAGGTCCTTGGCGAGGTTGAAGCTTATAAGGAAATTGGCGGCGGTACGGCGCTGGATACCAGCCTGGCGACGAGCTTTAAAGGCTGGCGCGTTAATCTTGGTGCGACCTTTTTGAGTGATTTTGAAAGTGACGATGCCGGTTTTGGCGATAGCGCTCAGGTGTTTGATGCCAAAGGAACACTGTCAAAACGCTTTTCTACCGGCTATGGCATTATGGGTCTGTCGCTGACCGGTGAGCGGGAAGAAGACAAGGACGGCAGCACTTTTACACGTTACGGGCTTTCGAACACTTTCGGGAGCGGCGATCTCCGTCTTGGCAATAATCTGGTGGCAAACTATGTTAACGGTGATCTGAACCGTGTTAACGGCAGGTTTAATACCACGCACCGTATTTCGCGGGAATGGGCGCTGCGTTCTTTGCTGACCTATGATTGGTATCCAGAACGACAATTGAATGATTTTTCGGTTGATCTGAATTACCGACCGAAAAAAGACCTGAATATCGGTTTTGAGATCGGGCAAAATCTGGAAAGCGATGAATCGCGCCTTTCGACCAACGTATCCTATGATTTCGGTACGGTGCTTTTCGGGGTGGACGGAAAATGGCGTGAGGATGGCGGGGTCAGTATGGGCTTGAGAGCCTCGACCTCTCTTGCGCCTTTTGGGCCGGGCGGCGAATATGTCTTGTCCAGCATCGGGACCCGTAATGACGGCGCGATTTTGGGGCGCGTTTATCAGGACGTTAATCTGAATAATGTTTACGATTATGAAGATGAATTATTGCCGGATGTGATGGTCGAGCTTGATGGCAGGGATCTGGAAAAAACAAACGAAGAGGGCAATATCGCGATTATCCAGAATGAGCGCGGTGATTACAAGGCGATTACAATTGATAGCGAGCAAACGCCGAATCCTTTCCTTGTTACATCGGAAAAAGGCTATCTGGTCTTTATGAGACAAGGCGTCGAACAGAGAGTCGATATTCCCATGGTTGAAAGCGGCGTTGTTGATGGCCGCGCTTTCTTTGAAAACGGGTTGCCGGTCCCGGGCTTGCGTTTGCAGTTGGTCGATTGGTCGGGCGAGGCCGTAAAAGAAACACTGACTTCATTTGACGGCTATTATTCGTTCGAATTCGTAAAACCCGGGCGGTATGTGGTGCGGGCGAATCCTGTCGCAAATTTGATGGTGCCGCCACGGATTATTGCTGTTTCGCCGGATGCGCTTTTTTCCTACGGCGTTAATATGGAGCTTAAAAGCAGTCCGTCTTCGGACATAGAAGTTAGTGACAGCAAGGTGCGGCAGAATAAGGGGCAAATTATCGGCCTGCTGCAAAATCTTCAGCAAACGCTGCAGCGTGCTGCGGGCGAGCAGACGCTTTAATCACGACCGCCTTAACAATCGTAACAATTTTTATTTTTCTGCGCTGGCAAAGCTAGTTTCTGTTACCGTTAGCTTGGTCGAGGCCGGTAGTTTTTTGCTGCGGTCCATCATCAACATGATTTCAACACGTCGATTTTGCGGCAATGGCAGGATAAAGCCGTCTTTCTGGCTCAGCTCCTCCGTGATCGCGGGAATAAAAAAGAAATTATCATCAACGCTAATCTGGATCGGATGGCCGTTATTTTCATTGGTTAGCGCGGCCAGTTCATCGTTCTTTTCTTCGGTCAGGCCAACAAACAGAAGGTTCTTATCTTTATGTTCTTCCCAAAGAAGAATGTCGCTATTGATGACTGCAAATTCTGCCAGCGGCAGGGCGGGCTGTCTTTCTTCGGCCATGGTAGTTGATTTTTCAGGTGCAGGCTCTGCTTCTGCCTTGGCATCAGCCTTTTTCTCGACCTCTTCCCCGGCTTTGGCAATTTCTTCTGCCGGTTCTTTTTCCAGTGTGGTTGGCGGTGCTGTCGCTGTTTCCTGACTATAGGCAGGAATAGCCGTCAGGCTCAGGGACAGGATCAGGGCGCTTGCGATAAAATATTTCATATTTCCGGCTTAGCATGAAAAATCGACTTTCGCTATAGCGGAGAACAAGATTTGTCGCCATTGCGGGGGCGGGGCTCTTTCGGTATGGTTTTTCGGCAGAATTAAATGAAGAAAGTTTTGAAGATGGATATCAGCCTTAAAGGTAAGAAAGCGGTTGTCGGCGGCGCGTCCAAGGGTATCGGGCGGGCGACTGCAATAGAGCTGGCGTCGCTGGGCGCATCGGTCACTGTGATGGCGCGCAGCCGTGAGGCGCTGGCGGATGTGGTTGCGGCGCTGGATGTCTCGCAAGGGCAGGAACATAGTGCGCTGGCGGTTGATTTTTCCGATCCGGCGGCATTGCAGCAGGCAATTGATGCGCATCTTGCGGCAAATGGGGCGCAGCATATCCTGATTAACAATAGCGGCGGCCCGCCGGCCGGTCCGGTGCATAGCGCGACGGCAGAGCAGTTTCTGGCCGCGTTTACGCAGCATCTGCTCGCCAACCACCTGATGATGCAGGCGCTGCTGCCGGGGATGCGCGAGGTATGTTACGGGCGGATCATCAATATCATTTCGACCTCGGTAAAGCAGCCTCTGAAAGGGCTGGGGGTTTCCAATACGATCCGCGGCGCGGTGGCCAACTGGGCGAAAACGCTGGCTGGTGAGATTGCGGGTGATGGCATTACCGTCAATAACGTGCTGCCCGGCGCGACCGATACCGGGCGGCTGGCCGAGATTTTAGAGGGTAAGGCGGCAAAGCAAGGTAAAGACGTTGATGAAATTATTGCCGCCGAGCAGGCAGGCATCCCGGCGGGGCGCTTTGGCGCGCCGGAAGAATTGGCGCAGGCGATCGCCTTTCTGGCCAGCCCGGCAGCAAGCTATGTTAACGGGATTAATCTACCGGTGGATGGCGGCCGCACAGGGTGCTTGTAAAAGCGAAAAGCACAGGCTTCCTTGACATAACATATATTTTCGTGTACTAATATAAGCATCCCTTTTCTGGTAAAGTTTTGCGTCCCGTGCGGACGTAGAGTTGTACAAGAGGAGGCGTTCATGAAAAATCTGAAACCGGGCGACCCGGTATATGCGTTTAAGCACGGATGCGGACTTGGGCTGGCGTTCAGGGGCATCGTTCTTGATGTGAAGAAAATTCCTGATGAAAAAGGCGAATTCAATGCGCGGGCGTTGGTGCTGGATACCAGTATCCCGGGGCAGCCGCGTGTCGCAGAATCCACGCGATTGCACCGTGATAACAGCACAACGCGCGATGAGGCGCGGCAGACGTTGAAACAGTATGGTTATGCTGACGAAGGCCATGGCGAAAAAAAGCCGATGCCGACAACGTTGGCAATGTCCAAACTCTCCTTCATGCTGGCTTGCGTTAGCGCCCTATTGTAATTTTGGCGCTAACAGGGCAATCTCCATGCATGAGACTGCCAGACCGGAAAATCCAGAATTTTATAGGCGGGGAAATGTGCGAACCCGCCTCCGGTCATTATCTTGATAATATCAACCCCGCAACGGGGCAAATCTTGTCCCTTATCCCTGATTCAGATGCGCGCGATGTCGCGCGGGCAGCGGATGCCGCCAAAGCGGCCTTTCCGGCTTGGCGCGATTTGCCGGGGGCTGAGCGCGCGGCCATGCTCGAAAAGCTCGCCTCGCTGATCGAGGCGCGTCTGGATGAATTTGCCGAGGCCGAAGCCAATGATAACGGTAAACCGGTGACGCTGGCAAAGTCGGTGGATATAGCGCGCGGCGCTGCAAATTTGCGCGCTTTTGCCCGCCAGGCGACCGCGTTCGGCGGTGAGCAGTTCGAAAAAGACAATTCCAAAAGCTATACGCTGCGCCAGCCGCACGGGGTGGTGGCGACGATTACGCCGTGGAATTTGCCGCTGCTGCTGTTCACGTGGAAGCTGGGGCCGGCATTGGCGGCGGGGAATTGCGTGGTCGCCAAGCCGAGCGAAGTCACGCCGCTGACTGCCTATATGCTGTCCGAGCTGGTGAACGAGGCAGGGTTCCCGCCCGGCGTCATTAATATTGTGCATGGGCGCGGGGCGAGCGTCGGCGCGGCGATTACCGCGCATCCCGACATTCAGGCGATTTCCTTTACCGGCGGCACGCAAACCGGCACGGCGATTTACAGCGAGGCGGCAAAGCAGCTCAAGAAAGTGTCGCTGGAGCTGGGCGGCAAGAACCCGACAATTGTGTTTGCCGATGCCGATTTTGATAAGGCGATTGACGGCGTGTTACAGGCCTCGGTCGCCAATCAGGGGCAGGTCTGCCTATGCGGCGAACGGCTGTATATCGAAGACAGTATTTACGAGAAATTTCGCGATGTGTTTGTTGCCAGAGTGCAGCAAATCAAAATCGGTGATCCGCTGGACAAGGACACGCAGCACGGGGCGAGCGTTTCAAAGGCGCATATGGACAAGGTGCTGTCTTATATTGATCTGGCGCGGGAAGAAGGCGGCACGGTGCTGTGCGGCGGCAAACGGCGCATTGTCGAGGGGCGCTGCGCCGAAGGGTATTTTATCGAGCCGACGGTGATCGAGGGTCTTGCGCAAAATTGTCGCACCAATCAGGAAGAGATTTTCGGCCCGGTCGTTAGTATGATGCGCTTTAAAGGCGAAGATGCGGCGGTGGCGCTGGCAAATGACAGTGCTTACGGGCTGGCATCTTCGGTGTGGACGCTGGACGATGCGCGCGCTGCGCGGGTCGCGGCAAAAATAGAAACGGGCATTGTCTGGGTAAATTGCTGGAATTTACGCGACCTTGATACGCCCTTTGGC
>CBDUPU010000070.1:0-10360 GCA_965369185.1 uncultured Rhodospirillales bacterium | reverse complement strand
GTCTCTGCGGTTATTTTCGGTGCCGGTATCTGGTATCTGAAGACAACCAAGCCGGTCTATGAAGCCGGGGGCAGCGTCGTTGTCAAATTCGGCCAGGATGCCGGGGCAGAAGGGACCGGCAGCGGTATGAATGAAGCGGATTCCGTGGCGCGTAAGGAGATTATCAAGTCATATATCAAAATTATTTTCAGCCACAATATGCTTCAGGAACTGGTTCGCGAGTTCGGTGTCTATCGTCTTTATCCTGACCTGAAAGACAGTGTCGAAGAAAATATTCCGCCGGAGGATGTCGCGGTAAGGCTGTTGATGGAGCGTGATCTTAAAGTTTCTGCCGGCCAGTCTTATATCATCGATATTGCCGTTCAAAATGAAAACCCAAAAGTCGCTTCTGAATTTGCCAACCTTGTGATGGATGCTTTCATCCGGCGCCGGACGGAAATTTACAACAAGCCGGAAACCGGATTTTTGAACCAGCAGGTAGAAGAGGCGCGTGAAAAACTTGAAGACGCGCAGCGCGAATTGCTGGCCTTTAAACAGGAAACAGGCATTTCGGCGATTGATGAAGAGCTTGAGCAGTTGCTGCGCCAAAAGAGCGAGTTGAGCACGCTGGCCTATTCGGCGATTACCGAAGCGCAAGCGAAGCTGGCTGATCTGGAATCGAAGGAAGCCGAAATGGTGGCGACTTACCGGGAGGACAGCCCGATAATGATCAGGTTGCGCCAGACAATCGCCGTTGCACGCGCAGATCTGGAAAGACGCCAGAAGGATTTGAACTCTTCAAACGGTACCGGCGGGTCATTGTCAGCGAAAATCTCCAATGTGGACCAGCGTGTTGCATATCTTGAATCCAAACGCGGACGTTATGACGAGCTGCGGCAAAAGGTAGCGATTAACGAAGAGAATTATATTCAATACCGCAAGCGCGGCGAAGAGGCGCGTATCAATAACTTGCTGGTCAGCCAGAATATCAGCCGCATCAGCGTTCTGGATAAACCGTCGCCCCCGGTTGTGCCGATTAAACCAAAACGGTCAATCATTCTGGCTTTGGTTTTGCTTGCCGCGCTAATGGCCGGTTTGGGAACTGCCCTTGCGCGGGAACTGTTGGATGACCGTTTTTATAACCCGGATCAGGTCAATAAAATACTTGGGGTTCCGGTTCTAGCCACCTTCGAGAAGGAGTTTGTGAAATGATACCAGTCAATGCGGCCGCGCGTGCCCCCCAAATTGTTGAAGATGCCGAGGAGGAGCTGAAAAACGTTCCTGAACAGGACGTTGTTGCAGACTCGCAAGTAGAAGAGGAGGCCAGAGAGGTTCATGTAGAGGCAGAGCCAAAGGAAGAAATTTCAAAAGCAGATAAGGCCAAAGAAGAGGAATCGCAAGAAGACGTCAGGGCCGACCGTATGCTGGCGGCGCTGACGGCGCAGCCGCCGAGTGAAATCGAAGAGACATTTTACGCGACGAAAGCGGCCAAAACATCAGCGTCTTTATCGTTGTCACTGCGCCGTGCCCTGGCGCAGGAGATAAACAAGGTGATTATGTTCACCAGCGCTTATGGCCGGGAAGGGGCAACAGAAATTGCGTTTCAGGCCGCGCGTTCGGCGGCACTTCAAAGTTCCGGCAAGGTTTTATACATCCATGTGTCCAGCCGCGTGCCGAAGTTCTTTAAAGAGATTGAAAGCAAAATACCGATTGCGCTGGATGATTTTGCCAAATCCGGCGGCGGTACTGTGTTGCCGTTTGTTGTGCTGGAGGATTCCGGTCTGGTTTGCGCGTCTTTTCTGGGCGGGGCAGAGAACATAAACGAAGAGAGCCTACGGTCGTTGATTGCTTCGCTGCGAAAAGGCTTTGATTTTACCGTGGTCGGAAGTGACGACATGCTTTCCGGCGGCGCGGCCAGAGCGTTTGCCGATCTGGTTGACGGTACGATCGTTGTTACCGAGGCCGAGCGTACCCGCGCCCCTGTGGCCAAACGGCTGAAGCTGGCAATCGAGAATAATGGCGGCAACGTGATCGGCGCCATTCTTAACCGCCGCAAGTATCACATTCCGGGGTGGATCTACCGGATGCTTTATGGAGGGTGCTAACGAACGGCTGAATTCTCCGGCAGGCTCTAACCATAATAAATAAAATAATAAGGGAGGTATAATGGCTTACTTGGAAAGGTCGATAGAAGAGGCAGACGATAAGAACAGTCCTTTTGAGGGTAAGGGCAAAGAGGGGGCGTTTCCGTCTTCGGATGCGGATAGCTGGCATGCCAGAACCTATCATCACTATAGCGGGCTGGAGGCGGTATGGCGCCGTATGGAGGCCGAGGGGCATTGCACCATATTCCAGACTTATGACTGGGCGTCATGCTGGTACGATAATGCGATTTCCAGCGGGGAGGCCGAAGCGGTTATCGTCACTGTATCAAGGGGGGAGGGGGAGAAGCCGGAATGGATCTTGCCCCTTTGTTTGTACAGGAAAGGAAAAACAAGGATCATATCCTTTGCCGATCTTGGCATTTCTGATTACGCCGCACCGATTACAGCGCGCGGTGCGCCTTCGGACCGGAAGGCGGTTGAGGATATAATGCGGGCGGTTCTTGATGAGCTTCCGCCTTGCGATATCGTCAACTTTCAAAAGATAGGTGACACGATTGACGGCGTGTCCAACCCGTTAATGCATCTTCCCTGTCTGGAGCGTTTTCCTGTTAATTGTCATGGTATTTATCTCAGCAAGCCGTGGCCGGAATTGAAAAGTGAAATTATGCAGCGTTGCTTGCATCGTACGATCCGGGGCAAGAAGAAGCAGTTATATGCGCAGCATGACGTCGCCATTGAACACCATGATGCGACAAGCGATGCGTTGCCGGCGTTGATGGGGATGCTGATGGAAATCAGGCGGGAGCGGTTCGAGGCGATCGGCCGGCCTGATATGCCGGAGATGTGGAAGAATTTTTATAAAAATCTGGCGACACGAAAAGGGCAGACGATTCAGCCCAGTATTTCGGTTTTGAAAATATCGGGGGAGGCTGTTGCTTGCTGTTTCGGTTTGGAAAAAGGAGACGGTTTTCACGCGCTGCTTGCGAGTTTTCGCATGGGAAAATGGGCATCTTTCCGGCCCGGAATGCTGCTTTTTGATGAGATGCTTACCGGTTTTTCGGAGCGCACGAAGAAAGAAGGTTATTTCGACTTCACCATAGGCGACGAGGTTTATAAAAAGCGCTTTGGCTGCGAGAGCAAACCGCTTTACGAGTGGATGGTCGTACGCAGCATTCACGGTCTGCCCTTTTATATGCTATGGCGTATCAAGCTGTTTTTCCGCCGCCATCCTGCATTGATGATAAAGACAAAGAGTTTGCTGAGCAAACTGCCGTTTTTGAAGGATGATTTGAAAGACCAGTGGAAAGCGGAAGGCTGACCGCACTGTTACCAAGATGATTATTATAAGGGCACGCTCACAGTGAAGCGTGCCCTTATGCGTTTTAGCGCTGGTAAATTCTTTTGAATGAATTATGGACGATCGTGCCGTAGCCGACCTGGATGCGGCGGTGCAGATAGTATGGGGTGAACCCTGCACGGCGGCTGGCCTTTAGCGAGGCAATGCCGTTTTCTTCTACAAATGTCAGAACATATTGCGCGCCGAGATTTTTCGCGCGCTCTGCGATTATTGCCATTGCGGCCGACATAAGGCCGAGGCCGCGATGGGAAGGGATGGTGTAGGCCTGTTCCAGCAGCGCTTCGTTCGTTGCCAGACGGGGGAAGCATTTGAAGCGGGCAAGGTGGTCGTTATCTTGCGATCCGATCAGCCATTGCATATAGCAGGGCGTGCCGGTGCGTTCGTCCACGGCGACAAGGCAGCCTTTGGGCGTTTTGCTGTGAAAGTGACGGCGCCATACGATCTGCTGTTTTTCGGAAGGGGGAAGGTCGCTCTCTAGCGGCAGCAAAATATCCAGATCTTTCAGGGCAAGGGGACGGATTGAAAAAGGAATTTTGGCGCTGGGCTTTTCAAGTGTTTGGCCGAGGTCGCGGCGCAAACCGTATCCCTTGAACTCGGAATATAATCCTTGCTCCATCCTGCCTGCGATACGCCGCCTCAGTTTCGCCAGCTGCGCGCCGTAAGTGTTCTTTGCCGGTGGTATCGATGCTCCTGAAGTGTTGCTCATAGTTAAATGCCCTTCATTGGTTCTTGCGTGAAAACAAACATTTTAGCCAGTGCGTTTAACTGCTGAGCGGGCAATAAGTTCCTTGGTTTTCAGGAAAAAGCATTTTGTGCCGGAACTTTAGATGCGTTCGTACGTTTTGGTCGTGCGGCTTCTGCAAGCAGGTGGAGCTGGGTGAAAAACAGAAGAGTTCGACTTGTAATTCCAAAGGAGCGCAGATGACCGCTATTCGTAAAAACATATGCCGGCCGGAAGGTGGGGCACGATGAAGAAACGGCTTTTATCACAGCCGGATTCCTCCCGGCGTCTGTGGGACAATGATAATTTTTCCTCGTTGATTATTATGGGGATGCGCACCGGTATGCTCGCTGCGAAATTCATCCTTTCCATCTTTGTCGCGCGTTATATGGGGCTGGAGGAGCTTGGGATTTACGGCCTGATTGTCGGTGCTTCGGGGACAATCCAGTCTGTTTTGCGCGGCGGCGTGTTCGCGACATTGTCACGTAATGTGGTGCATCAGTCACTGGTCGAGCTGATCCATGATCTGCGTCACTATCTTACCGGCATCCTGCTTTTATATGTTCTATTGACGCCGGTTGCTATGCTGGCCGGGTGGCAATTCGGCCAGCCTGTCGTTGCCGTGCTGGCGCTGGTCGTGATTTTGACCGAGCATCTGGCACTGGACAGTTATGTGCTGATCAACAATCTGCAGCGGCCAAAGCTGGCGAATTTTCTTTTTTCTTTGCAGTCGGCGAGCTGGATATATCTGTTTGTCGTTCTTGCGTTTTTCTTTGAGTCCCTGCGGTCGATCGAGACGTTGCTGGGGTTCTGGATGGGCGGCGGGATTGTCGCGCTGACCATCCCTGCCGTGCTGGCGCGCCGCTGGCCGTGGCGCGAGGGGACGGCTAAGAAAATGAAGCTGCAGTGGTATGTCCAAAAGCTGAAAATCTCTTCCAAGCTTTATTTTGCGGATGTTACCGGGGTCCTGAACCATTACATGGACCGTTATATTGTCACTATTTTCCTCAGCCTGGAAATGACGGGTCTTTTTCTCGCAGGTCGTAACCGCCACCTGGAACCTGATTAATTCCGGCGTGTTGGCTGTTTACGCGCCGCGACTGATCAAAGCTTATGATCCGAATAATACCAAGCCGTTCGACAAGCTTTTCCGGGTCTGTATCAAACGCACCTATCTGGCGGCGTTGTCGCTGGCAATGTTCTCCGGTGTTGTCGTTCCGTATATGGCGACGTTCACCGATAATCCGGCATTGCTCAGCCACATACCGCTGCTCTGGATCATGCTGTTTGCGATGTTGTTCAAGATCGGCACGACCTGCGCCGGGTCGGGTTTGTTTGCCATGCATAAGGACCGGGAGAAATTTATGATCGAAATTATCGGCTTTATCGTCACGCTTGTCGTGGGCTCTGCCGGGGTTATAGCGTTTGGCGTTTACGGGATTGTTTTGAATATGGTTGTTGTTGCGACGATCAGCATGCTTTACGCGCGCGCGGTCTGGCACAAAAACCCGTCCGCCCAAAGTCAGGGTAGGAGTCTTATATCTGATGCTTCTTTTCTGGATATAAGCGAAGGCTTTTTACAAGTGCGCAAGTCCGGTGCTGTCAGTGTGGCTGCGAATGATGCGGGCCCTGATGCGCCTGATGCGGATTTAAAGCAGAGCCGCCCGTGTAATATTATGATTATTTCCTCGATTTTTTATCCGCACGTATTTGGCGGGGCGGAGGTCGCCGCATATAACAGGGCGAAATTTCTGGTAAAGCAGGGCTTTGAGGTAAGCGTTGTCACCTTGAGAGAGCACAATATGCCGCCGGCATGGGGCGAGAAAACGCCGGAGGGGTTTCGGCTGTACAGGATTAAGGTGCCGCGTAATTACACGCTGCTGGAGCGTACAAGGAAGAAAATCTCTCCGAGAAAACTTATCTGGCATCTGCAGGATTATTTTGATTACCGAAACCGCGCATTGATGGGGGCCGTTCTTGACCATGCCAAACCGGACCATGTCGAGATAGATAATCTGATCGGTATTGGTTTTAATGCGCTGAAGGAAATCGGGCGCAGGGATTTGCCGGTCAGTTATGTGCTGCATGACCTTAATCTTGCCTGCTTTAAAACCGGCATGATCCGCAAGCAGGGCAACTGCAAGCGCCAGTGTATTTCCTGCCGGGGCGTGGCAAGCATGCGGCAAAATCATCTGAAGAAAATCAAGCGGCTGGGGTTCGTTTCACCGTCCTATGCCAACCTTGAAAAGGCGAGGAAGTATGTCCCGGTGATTGACAAGTCGCTGTCATGCGTTATTCGCAATCTTCCCGAAGACGTTCCCGTACTGCCTGAAAAGCAGGCTTCGGATGTTATACGGCTGATCTTTGTCGGCAGGCTCGACCCTGTCAAAGGCATCGAGCTTTTAATGGAAACCCTCGCACCGTTAAGCGCAGCGCATAAATTTCATTTAACTGTTCTGGGAGCCGGCCCCAGTGAAAAGGCCCTGCGGGAAAAGTACGGGCAGGAGCCATGGGTGGATTTTCGCGGTTTTGTTAATAAAGATGAGGTGGCGGCAGCCCTTGGCCAAAGCGACTTATATTGCATCCCTTCATTGGTGGCGGAAAGTTACGGTCTGGTCACGGCGCAGGCTTTGCAGCTAGGCGTTCCTGTTCTGGGTAGTGATGCCGGCGGTACTGCCGAGCTGGTGCGTGACGGGGTTACGGGGGGGCTTGTGCCGCCCGGCGATGCTGCAGCGTGGCGGGACGCGTTTTTGAAAATCTTTGATGACCCTGAAATTTTGCATACATGGCACAAAAATGCCGTGCGCTACGCCCATGAGTTTGATCCGGCGGAAATCGGTCTTGTCTATGAGGCGTTTATCGAAAAACTTTATGCGCAAACCAGTGTGGGAGCATAGTTATGGAGAGAGCGTTACGCATACTTCATATTGTCCGGCAGTTTCATCCTGCCGTCGGAGGTCTGGAAGCCTATGTCAAAAACATGGCGGAGCATCAAAAACGGCTTGGGCATGAATGTACGGTGCTGACACTGAACCGTATTTTTCATGGCGAGAAGGGGGTCCTGCCGCCTTATGAGCTTGTTGACGGCATTCCTGTCCATCGCGTGTCTTTTATCGGCGGACAGCGCTTTTTTGTGCCTTTGGTCGCGCCGTGGTTTTTTGAAGGTTACGACGTTATTCACGTTCATAATACCGATGTATTTTTTGATTACGTTTCGCTGTTCGGCAAAAACAAGGAGAGGGCGGTTTTTGCCACCACCCATGGCGGCTTTTTTCACACCATGGATTTTTCAAAAATCAAAAGGGCCTATTTTGACCTGATTACGCGGAAGACAGGGCGGCGTTATTGTGCGTTATTTGCAATCTCTTTGAATGACTGCACTATTTTTAAAGGCGTTAACGACAACCTTATCCTGAAGCCTAACGCCATTGCGCCGCCCGGTGATTTTATCGCCGCGGGGGATGATTTTGTGTATTTGGGCAGGCTGGCGAAGCACAAGAATGTCGCCGGTGTTATCGAGACATTCGCATTCTTGAAAAAGAAGCACGGCGTTGTCGGCAAGCTGCATATTGTCGGTCCGGAATGGGACGTTACAACGGCGGAGCTGTCAGCGCAGGCACTTCGTCTGGGGATTGAAAAAGAGGTCATCTTTCACGGTTTTATATCGCCCGCATATTTGCAGGCGGTGCTTCGCGGTTGCGGCTGGTTTTTGTCGGCGTCTTTGTTCGAAGGGTTTGGCATGTCGATGCTTGAAGCGATGGCGGTAGGACTTGTCCCGTTCGCCCAGCCAAATGAATCTTTCAGGGAACTAATTGCCGACGGCGGGGTTGGCGAATGCGTTGATTTTACGCGCGCCGAAGAAGCGGCGGCAAAAATTGCGCCGAAGATGAAGGCTGTTTCCCCGGCAGACCGCGAAAAAGCACGTAATTTCGCTTTAAAATTTTCGTGGGAGAAATTGGCGCAGGATACGGTTTGCGCTTATAAGGAGTACGGAGTATGACAACGGATCGAATGGTGTCCGGGAAAGTTTTTGCTGATGAAAGGGAGCGGCTGTTTCCAAGTCTGGCTGCGATCGTTATTCCGGGCTGTGTCCTGTTTAACTTTTTCCTGTGCTTTCTTCATACCTCGGGCGTGTCTGTTTCTGATGCCCATGTCATCCTTTTTGAATTGACGTTTGTTTCGCTGGCGGTCGTTTATGCGGCTACAAGGCCGGATAATGACCGTTTTTTCTGGCTGTTCATCCTGATCGCCCAGTTTGTTTTTCTACTGCTTCTGTCGCTGTTACGAGACACTTTTTTGATCAAGGCGCTGCGCGATGTCATGATGATGCCCGTATTCATCGCCTTCGGCCTGGCCGCGGCCAAAACCAATTTTACCAGACCGCTTTTGTGGCTCAGCGCCTTTGTTCTGGCTGTGGGGATTTTCGAGGCGGCCTCTCTCGATACGTTTATTACGCTGTTTAATGTGAAGGAATATTACATTGCCAAGGGTTATGACCCTGAATCCTTCAAATATATGTCCGAGGACGTTTTTGTCAGCGGCATCCGTCCGGGCGGGCGCTTTTTCCCGTTTCCTTTTGAAATTCACCGTGTTTCCTCAATCTTTCTGGAGCCGGTGTCACTCGGGTTTTATGCGTTTATTTCCGGGCTTTATTTCATTGCGATGAAAGACCGTTTGCCGCGCAAGCAGGTGTTTCTTGCGATTTTCCTGACGATGTTCCTGATCTGGCTTGGCGATGCCCGCATGGCTTTTGGCTCGCTGGTCGTGGTGATATTGTGCAGGCCGATTTTCGCCCGGCTTGATCATCGTTTGACGATCTTTATGTTTCCCGCAGCATTATTGTTCGGTTATTTCGTCGTTCTTGAAAGCGGCATGTTCGGTCTGGACGGGGAAGGCTTGGGGGCGCGTATCCTGTGGACGTTCGATGGTATCTGGGCGACCGGTGAAGACCAGTTTTTCGGCCTGAAGCCATATGATATCGAGATGGTCGATTCCGGCTTTTTATATCTGCTGGCTTATCAGGGGATGGGCGGTTTTCTGCTTTACTGGCTGCCACCGATCCTGTTCAAAAGCAAACTTTCCAAAGAAGCGCGTATTTACTGGTTCGGCGCATCGATCTTTCTGACGTCCGGTTTGCTGATTTCTAATGCGATTTTCACAATTAAAACCGCTGCCCTGCTTTGGTTCAGCTATGGCTATGTCGTGGCGCGCACACAGTCGCAGGCGGGCGGTAAACTGCCGCGAGAGAATGTGTGATGAAATATCTTCTAATCTTGTTTTGTTGTTTAACCTTTTTTCTGCCATTGGCGAGTGCGTCTGCACGTGAGGCAGGCGAGGTTTGCCAGCCAAGGCTGCGTGTTGATGGCAACAGGCTTGAAACGACAGAAGGCACGCCTGTAACGCTGCGCGGCGTTAGTCTTTGCAGCCTGTCATGGCATGAGCCTATGAGGCTTATGAGTATTGTCAGCGACAAGCGGTCCGGCTGGAATATCAATGTCGTCCGCTTGCCGGTGCAGCCGCAGGAGTGGGACAGGCTGGGGGCGCGGACATATATCAAGGAACGCCTTAATCCTGCGGTCAGTATGTGCAGGGCAAGAGGGCTTTATTGCATTATTGACTGGCATGAGATTGCTGACTGGGATGATGCGGCGGTAGGGTACAGGCTGGAGCATTTCTGGCGGATTGTAGCCCCGCTTTATGCGCATGAGCCTTTTATCATGTACGAGATTTTTAACGAGCCGATCGCCCCCAAAAAACGTAATCGTGAGAACTGGCTGGCTTTTCGTGAAAAGGCGCAGCAATGGGTCGATCAGGTGCGGAAGGACGCGCCGGAAACCATTTTGCTGGTCGGTTCGCCGCATTGGAGCCAGATGACAGGCTTTGCTGCGGATGATCCGTTTGAAGGCGATAATCTTGTTTATGTTGCCCATGTTTACGGCAACTGGTCGCCAGAAACATGGGACGGGCTGTTCGGTGATGCCGCGAAAAAGGTGCCTGTGTTTGTATCTGAATGGGGGTATAGCTCGTTGATACGCAACCGCACACAGCCCTTTTACGGTACGCGCAATGGATATGCAGAGCCGCTGCGCGCTTACTTTAATGCGCGGCCGCAAATCAGCTGGACGGCGTGGAGCTATGACCCTGAATGCGGCCCGGCGATGCTGGGCAAGGACAGGGAAATGGGAGATTTCGTCCGGC
>CBDUPU010000069.1:0-10616 GCA_965369185.1 uncultured Rhodospirillales bacterium | reverse complement strand
GGCGCATCCAGTGCGGATAAGGCGCTTTTCGAGGACTTCCTTGGCTCGGCCATTGTACTGAACGATACGGACGGCGATGCTGTTTACGCTATTCAGGACATTATCGTTCGTGATGGTGCGGCGGACGCGGATCTTGCCGCTTCCGGGAGTGAAGGGCTTCAGCTTAACAGCTTGCGCAAGGCAACAATCGAACGTGCCGAGATTAGCGGAACAGCAGGCGATGCGCTTTCATTCGGTACCTTGAGCAATGCGGAAATCAGGATTGCCAACAGCAGCATCAGCAGCAACCTTCGTGGTATTCTGTTCGGCGGCGCAGTCACGAATTCCAGCATAGAAATTACCGGGAATAGCCTGATCGAAGCGGCGTTTGATGCTCTTGGCACGAATGAAGATGCTATTTCATTCCTTGACCCCGTGACCGGTTCTTTGGTGACCATTACCGATAACGATGCCATTGTCGGTGCCGACCGCGCTATTGCTTTTTCCGATATGGTGACTGCGGGTTCGGATGTAACGATTTCCGGCAATGATTTAATTCAGGGCAAAGACCTTGATGCAATCCTGTTTAACGGCGCGATTTCCGATTCAACCGCAATGATTGGCGGCTGGTCGGCTTCTGATAGCAATACTATTATTGGTGATCAGGATGGTATTGATATTGATCGCATATCGAATTCGACCTTTACGATTGCCGGCAACACAAAAATTGAAGGCAAAAATGGTGACGGCATCGAGTTTGAGGATAAGCTCGATAAAGGATCAAATGTTACGGTTTCCAATAACAAGGAAATCATCGGTACAGTTGACGGTATCATTTTTAACGGTATCGACAATGCAGCCCTGACAATTGCCAATAACGAACTTATTCAGGGTGCGGGCAATGATGGTATCGAAATCCTCGGTGTTGTAACCAACGGCGCGACTGTCAATATTGTCGGTAACGAAATAGCGAACAGTCATCGCTACGGCCTGTTTGTTGCCTCTGCTAACAACGAGAAATTCACCCTGACGAATAACAGCTTCGTGAATAATGAAGTCGGCGCCCGTTTCGCAGGGGGCGAAATCGACCTTACTTCGTTGCTGGCCAACAGCTTTACAGGCGGCGAAATCGGCCTGCAGTTTAGCGGGCTAACGGTACGCCTGGTCGATGACACGATCGGCTCGACCGTATTTGATGGCCAAAGCGATCAATATATCGTCCTTGAAAATGATGCTTTGTTCCAGCCCGGAACACCAACCGTTATTGATGCGCGCGATGCTTCTTTTGACGGCTTTATCCCGGGCGGCCGAGAGCTGACGCTGGCCCAAATCAATCAACTGGAAAGCAAAAACTTCCATTATAGAGACGAGAACGCTCTGGGCCTGCTATATTTCGGCGAGGTAGAAGTGCCGGTACAGGACCTGAACGAAGAAGACTTTTTCAATAACTGGGGAAGCTTCGACACCCCGGCTTCACAAACGAGCCTTACAATTCTGGGCTTGCCCAATGTCGATATGACGACACAGGCTGACTTGCTGAATGCCATATCGCCTGCCGCTGGCGGTGCTGATGATTACGATGTCGAGTATTTCGCCAATCTGGAGCCGTCCTCTGGCGGCCCGGTTAACACAGCAACATGCTGGTCCGACGTGATCGGCGCGGTTGCAGACGGCACCGTGTCGGTAAATTACAGCTTTGGCGGGACTGTCAAAGACAGTCTGATGAATGCCGCCGCGTGCGGAAGCGCGGAATTCTAAAAACGTTACTGCCAAGTCCCGCCTCACAGCGGGGTTTTGCGTATCTCGCTATGGCTGCTTTTTCTTTCAGTTCGTTCGCGGCTTTTTGCGTTGATGCGGCGGTGCGCCGTTGATTTTCAAAAGATAATCCTTCAGTTCGTTCGTATCTGGGGCCGCCGCGTTTTCCCATGAAAAAAGCGCACTATGTGCGCTTGATCAGATGATTGTATCAAAAATGGCGATACGGTGCGAGGGGGGAAGTTGCGGGACGGTAATAGTCCCCGCTTTAAAATAAAATGTGTTCCAGTTTTTTCCAGGGCAAAACTGGGACACAATACTTTGATTTCCACACCCTATACACTGGCCCCTTCACGCACCCACCCCTCCCCAAGGAACTTAATAGCCTCCTATCCGTTTTCTTGATATTTCGCGCATAAAGCGCCTGCCCTTGTTCTGGTCATGGGCTTCTGGCTTTGGCGGCGATATTAACTTGTATCAGGAAGGCAGAAAAAAGGCATGAAGGCGCTTCTTTTAAAAGAATTCGCAGAACAAGGGGTTCCGTGGTTGACCGCGCCTTTGGCGTTCACCGATAGCGGTGTTTGGCGCGCTTCTGTTTACACCGGCCATGCCGGGCTAGAAAAGGACTGGCGGCGGCTGGAGACGCAGGGAAATTGCACCGTTTTTCAAACCTATGACTGGGCGGCCTGCTGGTATGATGTCGCGGCCGCGTCCGGCGCGGCGGAGCCGCTTATCATTACGGTATCGCAGGATAATGCCGGGATTATCTGGCTGTTGCCGCTTTGCATCTATCGCAAGAACGGCCTGAAAATTATCTCGTTCCCTGATTTTGGCTACAGCAATTATGCCGCCCCGGTTATCGCGCCTTACGCGCCCTCTGACCCGAAAGCGGTACGGCTGATCATCAATATGGTTTTTGACGCCCTGCCGCAATGCGATCTGGTGCATTTTGAAAAACTGGCCGGTACGGCCGGGGCCGCGCCAAACCCGCTGTTGCACTTGCCGCAAATAGAGCGCTACCGCGTTGGCTCTCACGGCATCGAACTGACCGAGCCCTGGCCGGAGGTGAAAAACAAGCTGATGAGCGCCCGCGCGCGCTCGGACATCCGGCGGCGAAAAAAGAAACTGCATCAGGAAGGCCGTGTCGAGATTCAGCACCACACAGTGCCGCTGATAAAGGCCGCACATCTGGAAGAGCTGATAGCTATGCAAAATCAGCGTTTTGCAGAAGTCGGGTTGCCGCAAATGTCGGACTTCGGACGGAAATTCTATCATGCGCTTTTGAGCCGCAAGGAAAATTCTTTTACCACTTGCATCAGCAATATCACGGTTTCCGGGGAGACAATCGCAAGCTCTCTCGGCGTCATGCGCGGCAATAGTTATCTGGGTATTATATCCGCCTTCGCCACAAAGAAATGGCATCGCTTTGGTCCCGGTATCATGCTGTACGATACTTTGCTGGAGGATTTCCCAAAATTGACCAAAGCCCAAAGCGGCTATTTTGATTTTTCCATCGGCGACAACGCCTATAAGCGCAGCTTTGGCTGTCACGAGCGCCCGCTTTATGAATATATGAAGCCCTGTAGTTTGAAAGGGAGGGCGGCTTTTGCGCTCTGGCAAATCAAATTGTTCCTGCGCCGCCATCCGAAAACATTTGAATGGCTGCGGCGCTGGCGCAGTGAAAATATGCTGGCGCTCAAGCGTAAAATAACCGCTATTACCAGCCTGCGCGCATCCCGTTAAAGGGTGTGTGCCTTGATATGCCTAGTCCGCGCCGAGTTCTCTGTAGGCCTGTGCCGTTCTGCCGATTGTCGTCAGCCAGCATAATGCGCCGAAAATATAAGCGATGACCGCGAAATAGTCCGGCGCCAGACAAATCAGAACCAGCGCGATAATCGTTTCCGCCCCTTCCATCAGGCCGCTGAGGTAAAAGAACGCCTTGCGCCCCTGCCGGTCGTGATTAATGCCGCGCTTGGTCGCAAAGATCGCATAGGTCAGGAAAGAACTGCCGGAACCGATAAAGCTGAAGATCAGAAAGGCCGCGGCCAGTGCGTCGTCCGGGCGGCCGGCGGCAAAGAAAAACACAACGCCAGAATAAAAGATAAAGTCGCTGACAATATCCAGATAGCCGCCAAGGTCGGTCGGTTTTTGCTGCCGTGCCAGCGGCCCGTCCAGCCCGTCCATAAGCCGGTTCAGCCCGATAAACAAAAGCGCAAGCCCGTAAGCCTGAAACGCAAGCGCGGCAAAGCAGGCCAGAGCAAAGACAAAGCCGATCCCGGTCAGCATATTGGCGGTAAAGTTGCACTTTTTCAGCCCGGCGGCCATCCGGTTCAGCGGCGGGTCGATATAAGGCCTGATATAGGAATCCAGCATTTATGTCCTCTCTATCTTATAAATCGCAATGCGCCAGAACCGGTCGGGGCGCAGTATGTCATTTTGCGTACTGGCGGCGGGGAAGGCGCGTTTGACTTCCTTCGCCAGATCTGATGGTGACAGGGTTTTGGTATGAAAATTCTGTGTCAGGCGAAAGTAACAATCGGCAAGGGTGAGCTTGATGCCGGTTCTTGTGAAATCCGACAGGAAAACCGTTCCGCCCTTGTTACCCAAAAGCCGCAAATGCCCTTGCACGTCCTTCAGGTGATGCAGCACGGAAAGCGAGAGCACAATATCGGCCTTGGGCAGGCTTGCGGTGAAATCCGCATTCTCTATGTCGCCTTCTAAAAAAGTAGCTTCCAGAAGGTTTCGCCGTGCCTGATCCAGCATGCCGCTGCTGCCATCAACGCCAATGAGCTTTGCTTTGGGGAAGCGCCTTTTAATCGCGGCCAGCATCAGGCCGGTGCCGCAACCAAGATCGAGCACCGAAAATTCCTGACCGGTATCGTCCGGCCAGTGCGCCATCACCCAGTCAATCTGGCACTGGTTATAGGCTTGCCAGCGACGTTCATAGCTGCCAGCCAGCGCGTCGTAATGGTCTTTTATGTGCGTTTTTAATGCCTCCATAATTCCTCTACACGCTGATCGCGGCCACAGCGCCAGCGATAAAACTTATAGCGGGCCGGGTTTTTCTGATAGTAGTTTTGGTGATAATCCTCGGCCGGCCAGAACTTGTTTGCTTGTATGACTTCAACAGCGAGATTTTCACCAAGCTGCTCTGCTGCCTGTTTCAGATTATCTTCTGCAATCTGGCGCTCGCGATCGTTCTGGACGAAGATGGCCGGCCGGTATGCGGCGCCGCGGTCGCAGAACTGGCCCCCGCCGTCGGTCGGGTCAATGTGGCGCAGATGATAGGCGATAATTTGGTCATAGCTGATGACCTCCGGATCATATTTAATTTCCACGGCTTCTATATGCGGCGTTAGCGCGCCCTCATCGTGATAATTCTCATAGGTCGGGTTGGGGATTGTGCCGCCCGTATAACCGGAAACCGTGCTGATAACCCCTTCGAGCTTGTCAAAATCGCTTTCCACGCACCAAAAGCACCCGCCTGCCAGAATGGCCGTACGTGTTTCCTGCGCGCTGGCAATGTGGGGTATCGCTGAAACCAGAACCAGTAATGATAATATATGTAGCAATCTGCGCATGATCATAACGCCTCTCTTTCTCCGTTTTTAAAACGGCAGCTTTTTTAAAATACTGACAAGCCGGCGCGTCTTGTCGCTAAACAGCGCCGGTTTATACCATTCACCGGCAACGCTTTTTCCGATTTCCCCCAAAGTCGGGTAGGGCAGGATCAAGCCGGTTATGTCCTTGAGCTTGTGGCCTTTGGCAATCGCCAGCCCCCAAAGCCCGATTAATTCGCCCGCATGCGGGGCAGCGATGGCGACGCCGAGAATTTCGCCGTTCTTTTTCGCCGTTACTTTGATCAGCCCGTCAGTGCCGTGCGCCGTTTGCGCCCGGTCGTTTTTGCTAAGGGGCAGGCTCAAGGTCCGAATGGCAGCGCTGCCGTATTTGTCCAGCGCCATCTTTTCCGTCAGCCCGACATTTGCCAGTTCCGGTTCTGTATATGTGACCCATGGCAGGGCGCTGTAATCGACTTTGGCCGGGATTTTGAAGGCCATATTGCGGATTACAATGCCTGCGTGATAGCCCGCGACATGGGTAAATTGCGGCCCGCCTGCAATATCGCCGATGGCGTAAATATGCTTGTTCGATGTGCGCAGGCGCTCATCAACAATAATGCCTTTTTTGCCGTATGCGACCCCCGCAAGGTCGAGCGCCAGCGTTTCGGTATTGGGCTGCCGTCCGGTCGCGACCAGCAAGTGCGAACCGTCCACTCTCACGCTGTTATTGTTGTCATCGGCATGAAGTCTGACGGTGCCGTCGCCATGTTCTACGGTTCTAATAGAAGTGTTTTCATGAAGCGTGATGCCTTCTTTTTCCAGCTGCCTGCGGATAATGGCGACTAGCTGCGGATCGTCATTGGGCAATATTGTCGCCATATCGATCACCGTTACCTGCGACCCTAGTCGCCTGTGCGCTTGTGCCATTTCGATGCCGATCGGCCCGCCGCCGATAATTACCAGATGTTCAGGCCTCTCGCGCAGATCGAATATATTCTCGTTGGTAAAGATCTTGTCTTTGTCCAGCCCCGATATAGGCGGGATGGCGGCTCTGGCCCCGGCGGCGATGACAAATTTGTGGGCTTTGATTGTGCGGTTGCCCGCCTGCACCATATCGCCGGAGACAAAGCGCGCCGTATCACGGATTACGGTTACGCCAAGCGCCTCGAACCTTTCCTGTGAATCGTGCGGCTCGATTGTTTTGATGACCTCGTTCACATGGTCTTTGACAGCTTCAAAGCGGATGGCCGGTTCTTGCGGCGCGATGCCAAATGTCCCTGCCGTCTGGAAGTTTTGAGCAGCCTTTGCCGCTTCCAGCAATGCTTTTGACGGCACGCACCCTGTATTCAGGCAATCGCCGCCCATCTTGCCCTTTTCGATCAGCGCGGTTTTCAGCCCTAGCTGAGATGTCACAGCGGCCACACTTAAGCCGCCGGAGCCTGCGCCAATGACGCACACATCATATATGTCTTTATGGGGTATCGTCATGGCTCTGCGCTTTCTTCTTTTTCTTGAATTGTCGGTACAGGGTCGGCGACAGCGCGAACAGACCGAGCAGAGAAAAGGTTATCAGGGATTTCGTGGAAACAAGGTCTTTGAGGCTGGAGATCTCGCCCAGCGTTTCGCCGACATTCACATAAATAAAACTGCCGGGAATAATGCCGAAAAACGTTGTCCATAGATAGGTCAGCAAAGGGACGTTAAAAAGCGCCGGTAGAATATTGACGGCAAAGAACGGGAAAATTGGCACAAGCCGCATAAACAAGAGATACCCCGCGGCATTATCGCGCATATTGTCTTCAACACGGCTGTAAAATTTTCCTGCCTTTTCTCTCAGGAAAGGACCGAGCGAGCTGCGGGCAATCAGAAAAATCGCCGTTGCGCCGGCCGTGGCGGCAAGCACGACATAAAGTGTGCCAAACCATTTCCCGAATAAAAACCCCGCGAGTAGCGTCAGTAAAGTCGCGATCGGTAAGGAGAGCGCAACGCTAACGGCATAGGCTGCCATGAACAGGCCAATGGAAAGAACCGGGTGGCGCGCGACAAAGCCCGCCATCTCCTGCTGATAATCCTGCAGGGTTTGAAGGTTCGCATAGTCCTGTACGCCCAAGGTATAAGCCGCAGCCATCAGCAGTAAAATGACCGAGAGGCCGACCCAGCCTTTATATGTTCTTGCCGGGGTCAATCGATGCTCCTTCCGGTTGGTCTTGTTTCCAATCAATTCGCGGAAAAGAAAGTTCCGTTACGCAGCCATTCAAAAAAACACGTCAGGGCAGGAAAAGAGGAACTCTTTGCCGCGCAAAATTGTTGATTGGGGCACAGTAAATTTCTTGGGAAAAGGAAAAACTCATGAAACACGAACCAAAAGATCAAATGAAAAACTCACGTAAGCGCGAGAACATCAATGAGAAGTCTCCGCAGCCGCAAGAGCGCGACCCCAATAAAGACCGCTCGCGCCGCAAATAGAACGTAGCATATGATCCGGCTTACCGGCAAAGAACCGGTGGGCCGGATTTTACGCCAGGAGGAGCCATGATGAACAGGGTGGTAAAACAAAGACAGCTGATCAAGGAAACAGAACTGCCGGTGACGCGTTCAAATAGCGGTGAAATTCCCGGACATATTCGTTACCTTCATAATTTGCCCGATCTGGAATAAAGGGCAAAACGCGCGCTTCAAAATTTCGTTTATAGCTTTGATCACAATTGGCCTTTTTAAGGCCTTTTATTGTTTTATAGGGACGGTTTGCATGTGCCGGGCGCTGCCAGCGGCGCGTCCATAATTTCCAGACCGGTCTCTCTATTGACCTCGAACGCCACTTTCAGCCCCTGCGTCCGGTACAGTATGTCGGCCTGATCTGTCAGCCAGCGTTGCAGGTTTGCGCCTGCCTCGCGATCTGTTAAGTCCTTGAAATTGCGCGGTGCCGCTGCCCAGTTTTGCTGGATCTGCGAAACAATCGTATCGTGGCGAAACGTTTCGTATTTCTGTTCATTCCGGTTGATGCGCGGGTGGTTTAATGTTTCCTCGCGGCGTTCGTCAGCCGCGATCGCCACCCGGTAAATCAGCCGGACAATTTTGCCGTCATCATCGCAACCTTGCGCGGCGCTTGCATTGCGGGAGGAAGCGGGTCGAGAATACCAATGTCGCGCCCCAGATCGGCGACCGTGTCGCGGTTTTCAGGATAAAGCGACCATAGTCCTGCGGAAAAGGCGAATGCCCCTGCAAGTGTGCCAGCAACCCAAAAAGCAGCTTTCTTTTTGTTCATCTTTCCATGCTCCCTGTTTCCGTAATTGTGGTGCAGCTTAGCAACGGCGTTCGGTCTGTGCAATAGCCTTTAGGGCATTGGCGCGCCGAGAGAGCGTAATAGCCAGCCTACCAGATAGGCCAGCCCCGCAGCGCACAGGCCGATCATCATGGTCTGGAAGCCGCTGCGCCACCAGCTATGCAGGGACCAAAGGCTTTTGAACGATCCGATCGCAAAAAAGGTCAGGGCGGAAAGGACAAGCGCGAAGGCGAAAGCATATTCGGCGCCAAATAAAAACGGCACCAGCGGCATCAATCCGCACAGCATGAAGGCGGCGAAGGTCGCCCCGGCGGCCTTTAGCGCCGTGCGCTGGAACGGGGTGACGCCGTATTCTTCAAACAGCATGACGTCGAGCCAGAGATTTTCATTGCCGGTCACGGCATTAACGACATCTTCCAGCGCTTTGCCGCTCAAGCCTTTGGCTTGGTATATGGCGCGTATTTCTTCGACCTCGCCCTCTCGGTATTTTTCAATATGGCTGCGTTCGACCGCGCGCAGACGGTCGTAATCGTCGTTTTCGGTCTTGGTGCCGCTGTAATTGCTCGCCGCCATTGAAAAGCCGTCACCGACCAGATTGGCAAAACCGAGAATGAGCACAATCGCAGGGGAGAGGTTGGCGCCGATAACACCGGCAACGACGGCAAAAGTCGTTACGACCCCGTCAATCCCACCATAAACAAAATCACGCAGATAATTGATCTGTGGTCCTTGGGCGAGCCGTTCCCGAATGGCCACGGGCGAATGGTCATGGTCGGTTGCTGTCTTCAATGGCTTCCTTTCAATAGCTTCTCTTCGATGGTTTGTCTTTGTTTTGCATTTCCTTGTGCGGGTAATGCGGTTAAAAAGAAAGTATCAGGGAAACGATTAATCCTACAGGACAGTTCACGATGCCGCCGCTGGAAAGCGTACACGAACAAAAAACGCATAAGCCGCACTATGCCCTTTGGGCCGGGATTGCTTCGGTGGCGACCGTCGCAATTCTCATTGTCATCAAGCTGGTGGCTTACTGGCAAAGCGGCTCTGTCAGTATCCTTGCGACGCTGGTTGATTCTTTTTCCGATGCGGCGGTGTCGCTGATCAATTTTATGGCGATCCGTTATTCTCTAAAACCCGCTGATGAGGAACACCGTTATGGTCACGGCAAGGTCGAGGGGCTTGCCGCCTTGTTTCAGGCGGCCTTTATTGTCGGGGCGGGCGTCTTTCTGGTGTTCGAGTCCGTGTCGCGCTTTGGTGATCCGCGTCCGGTCGGGGATAGCGGCTTTGTTATCTTTGTGATGGTTGTTTCGATGGTTCTGTCATCCTTGTTGGTGTGGATCCAGAATTATAGTCTTGATCATGCACCGTCTCTGGCGGTGGAGGCAGACCGCGCCCATTATTCCGGTGACATCGCCGTGAATGGCGGCGTTGTCGCTGTTTTGCTCGGGCTTAAATTCGGTGCGCCTTCATGGATAGACCCGGCCTTTGCGGTTGTTGTCGCGCTCTATCTCGGCGTTGTTGCTTTTGGTATCGCTTGCAAGGGCGTTGATATGCTGCTTGATCGCGAGCTTCCCGATGAAAGCCGCGCGGAAATTCGTGATCTGGTTAGCCGTCACCCGCAAGTGCAGGGGATGCATGATTTGCGTACGCGCAAATCCGGCATGAATGTCTATATTTCCTTTGATATAGAGCTTGATCCCGACCAGTCGCTGCGTAAGGCGCATGAGGTGGTAATTGCGCTGGAAGAAGACATTTTGCGCCTGTTCCCAAACGCGGAAATTCTTATCCATAAAGACCCTGCAGGCATTCACCATGTCGATAGCCGCCACACTGTTTCAGGGGTGCATGATCAATGAGCGCGATCCTTGCCGATATCGGCGGTACGCATGTCCGCTTTGCCCGCGCCGCCGGACCGGAACACGAGCAGACGGTCAAGCTGGCGGTCGCGGATTTCAAGACGTTGGAAGAAGCGCTTGCCCATTACGGGGCGCAAAAGGGCGATGCGCTGTATATCGCCACCGCCGCCTGGCCTTACCCGGACG